>NZ_JACJSW010000006.1:0-2582 GCF_014698375.1 Microcystis flos-aquae FACHB-1344
AGGAGGTTCACCAGGATAGACTATTTCAGTTTTATTTGTCTGCGTTTCCCAATTAACCCCATCTATTTTGATAGTATAATTAGTTGCACCCGGAACAGCATTCCACCGCAGTGAAGGACGATTGGTGAGAATATTCGTTTGACGAGGAGTAATTAGGTAAGGTAATTTTGCTAAAACTTTCTCTTTATTTCCTGTTGGACGGAGGGTTGTATTATTAATATTGGGAAGTGAAATCACAGAATTTCCCCGAGGACAGCCACTAGAAACAATATACTTTCCTGTTTTAACCGTCCAAGTCTGTTGATTACTACAATAAACCTTAACGGAAGCATTAGCTGCTACTTCTAACTCATCATCAAAACTGAGGGTAAGTCCAACAGAAGCGGGAAGAGATTTCTTCCATTGTGGTTTTTTAACGGTAACTTTCCCTTTTACCTGAAAAATTGTGTTAACTCCAACAGTGTTGCTAAAAGTCGCCGCCGGAAATCCTACCGTAATTAATATCAGGGAAATGGGGGTAAAGAGTTTGAGAAATTTATTCATGGGTTGAATCACTTGAGGTTTGGCTTTAATTAGGTTTGTTGTTGAACTTTAGTCATAATACGGTGCGCTGAAGCGCAACTATGAACTATTTCTTGACTGTTAATTTTATTGATACTAACTTATTTTTTCTATTTTATGTTGATTTATTATGGGGATGAACTAAATTCCATCGGAGTCCAATCACCAGAAATAATAAAACTTGCCCAGTAGAAGGGATGTTGATAGTTTTCACTCTTGATCATTCCTAGTTGAATTTGCCGTAAAGCTTCACTGCGTCCTTCTCCTTTTTGTAAGCGTCCATAATAGGCCACCATTAAATCTTTAGTTGCATCATCAGATACTTTCGAAAGGCTAATTAATTGGCTTTCACTTCCTGCAATAACTAAAGCGCGGCGCAATCCATAAACTCCTTGACCGATTTTAATATCTCCTTTCCCCGTATCGCAAGCAGAAAGGACAACTAATTTGGTTCCCACTAGATTGAGTGCAGTAATTTCCAAAGCCGTGAGAACCCCATCATCTCCTGCACTTTGACCGATTGTAACTCCTGCTAAAACTAACCCAGAACGCAATAAAGGATTCTCAATAACATTCCTTTCTGGTTTAATAAAAAAACCATGAGTAGCGATGTGGAGAATATTCGGTTTTTTCACTTGCTTGACGGCGTTTTCTGTGGCTTGAGAACCAGTTAAAACAGTGGCTTGAGGTAAGATATTTTTAATCGCTTTAGCTTCTTCCTCTGTACCCGGAAGACCGGAAAAAGTAAACTCAGACAGGTAGATGGAACGAGTGATAGTGCTTTTTTTTCCTGCTTTATTGTAGAAAGGAGCAGCTACAATGAGCGGAGATTGTTGACTAGCAAATTTATCTTTAAGGCGCAGTAAATCCCGTCCAGAAGTGAGGTAAGTAATATGATAATTTTCCACTAAGTATTGATTATTTTTATCCACTAAAGCTTCAAAAGGAATTAAATTAAGTGCAGCGTCAGGAGAAAGCAGAATTGTTTTAGTATTGCCTAATAATTGACGGATAGGCTGCATCAATGTCTCATCAAGTTTACGCGCTGATTTTTGTAGTTGAGGGAGAGGAGTTTGTGCGTCTGCAAGATTGTCACGGAAGTAAATTAATTTGTCGTCAATCGGTTTAGCTTCCCCTAAATCCTTGGCTTTGATGTCACCATTGGGATAGAGAATATAAACAGCATAACGAGGATTGCCATAGCGTTTATTTTCAGGCGCTTTAGGATTAAAAGGTCGATAGCGGACTATTTCAACTAAAGCAGCATTGGCAGGAATTAACTTTTGAATACCTTCGAGGGTAATGGGTTGGGATAGGCTACTAAATCTGGCACTACGACGACCGATTTTATCCTCTATTTCTTTTGCTTTTGCGGTAACTTCGTTAAGTTGTTGACGGTAAATTTCTGGTGAGGGGATATCATCAGGCTTTTTAAAAGTCAGATTAGATAGTTGAGTCCGAACTTCAATCAGTTGAGTTAATAATTGTTGACTTTCGAGGTCATCAGTACGTTGTCGGAGAATTTGTAAGCTATTGGTTGCAACATCTAAAATTCGTCCTTTGCGTTCTAAGATAGTTTTCAATGCAAGACGGGTTGCTTCTGGGTTATTCGGTGCAGCTTGAAGATTGAGGGAAATCACCGAATTAGTCGTCCCTAAAACCTTTGCCATATAATCTTGTTTTTGCTTGTCATCTCCAATATTCAGGTTTTTTGAGAGGTTGTATTCTTCTACTGCAAGTCCTTGGTTGAGATAATTAATTGCTTGAGGAATATCATCTTGAGACCAGTAAAGTCCAGCCAAATTGTTGAGACTTTGTGCGGTATCGGGATGGTTGTCTCCTAATTGTTGTTTCCTGATAGTTAAGGCTTGTTTGTAGAGGGGTTCAGCTTCACTGTATCTTCCTTGGGATAGGTAAAGTTCTGCTAGGTTGTTGAGACTTTGAGCGACATCAGGATGGTTGTCTCCTAACTGTTGTTTCCTGATAGCTAAAGACTGTTGTAAAAGAGGTTTAGATTCACT
>NZ_JACJSW010000060.1:0-41871 GCF_014698375.1 Microcystis flos-aquae FACHB-1344
ATTTTTCTATTTTTATGGCTTCTAGAGCCATACAATCTAGCGGAAAATACCGTAATAATTTCTAAGACATCTGGCGCTAAATCCTCCTCAAATGTACTGTCTTCAGTTCGATTGATAATGACAACTTCAGTTCCGAATTGCTCACACAGACTAAAGATTAGTTCACTACCAAATCTAAGTAATCTATCCTTATGAGTTAAGACCAATCTCTCTACTTTACTATCAACAATCAACCGAATTAATCGCTTTAATCCTTTTTTGTTGTAGTTAAGTCCTGAACCTAAGTCGTCTATAATTTCAACTTGCCAACCGTTTTGAGCGCAAAACAATTCGACAACTTCTTTTTGACGTTCTAAATCTTTCTTTTGATCATGACTAGAAACGCGACAATAGCCAACAGTATAGGAAAGATTCTCTTTTACTCCAAGCAACTGAGAGACGGTATAACGTCGATGCCCGTTAGCAGTTCTTTCTGGTATTAGTTTACCTTCAGACTCCCAACGTCTTAATGTCGATACGCTTACACCTTTTAATTTAGCCGCTTCTGATATGGTCAACTTACTCATAAAACTATTATAGCATAAGTCATGAGTAATTTTGGATAGTATTAGTTAGGTTTTTGGTTTCTGTGATTAACCCCCTCCAGGGCAGCCTGTGAGATGAGCGATCGCAAAACCTCAGCGTTCTCGGCAGTTATTCCTAGACGAGAGCGAAAGACTCTGGCTTGATTTTTTCCTCTGGAATGTTCTGGATTTAAGCAATAGCCAATCAGTTTTTCCATCGAGATTTCTGCCAGTTCCCCGTTGGGTAATTTCATCTGTGGCACTCCGAACTTTCTGACTTCCCTCAGAGCAACTCGATTCGCAATTGGCGGCCCACCACAGAAGCCGCCCGTTGGATAGTATCGAGAGAAACGCCCGTCTTTTCCGGGTCGAGGAGGCGGTCAAGTTGCGCTCGACTGGTCTGCATCCGCGCCGCCATCTCCGTTTTCGTCAGAGAGATCCGTTTCATCTCCTCAGCCAACTGCCGCAACCGCACCCGTTTGAGTGCCACCGCACTACAGTCCTCCTCAAGACCTTCTTCTTTGAGAAAAGCATCGAAATCGGAGCCAGTATGGGGGTTAGCGGTCATATTTTTCCTGTTCCTTCTTGCGCTAGTAGGGGCGAACGGCCGTTCGCCCCTACTAGATTTCCCGTTTTGGGGTTTTTGGGACTTCGCCGATGTTGCCGTGCGGCAGAATCATCTCCCCTCGGCTGATGTAAAAGATGACCCGCGTGATGCGTCTGCCCGTAGGGGCAATTCATGAATTGCCCCTACTCCGCACCTCCCATAAGTCTTGATAACCGGAAAGTGAACGGCACAGGGGCAGCCGATGGGAAAGCTAAACTCTACGTCCTTGATATCGCTGCCAATAATCCGGCAATCTTCACGGCCGAGGGTTTTCCACCAATCTTTGACTGGCTCCGACCCAGCTTCGGCTCGAAAAAACTTGGCTGGCAGCCTTTTCAATCCTTACCTTCTCAGTTATCGTACCTTATATGGTACATCAATCGGATTAATGAGATCTTCAACGGTCGCCCAGAAATTACTGGGAGTACCGCCCTTCGATTGGCGAAATATTGGCAAGTTTCCCCATATTTCCGGCTGAACCTGCAAATTCGTTACGATCATCTCCCCCCGCAAGGCGCACGAAGTGGTCTCCCCCCGCAACGCGCACGAAGTGGTCTCCCCCCGCAAGGCGCACGAAGTGGTCTCCCCACTCCCCCATCACCCCACTTCATAATTCATAATTCATAATTCCCACTCCTGTCCCCTAACCCACCCTACTGATACGGATATCACCCTTCCGGCTAATGTAAAGAAAACGTTACAGTAACAGGTGAAGCCCAGTAGCCAGGAAGCCGTCGATCATGTTTGAATACTTTAACCAGAAAGCTATCAAAGCGGTGATGTTCGCCCAAGAGGAAGCCCGTCGTACCGGTCACAGTGTCGTCGGTACGGAGCATTTGCTCTTAGGATTGATAGGAGAAGCCACCGCCACCGCAGCCTTGATTCTCAAGGATTTAAAAGTTACCCTGCACGAAAGTCGCCGCCTGATTGAAGGAATGACCGGCCGCGGCACCGGTTACAGTCCCGTTAATATCCCTTTTACCCCGAAAGCGAAAAAGATGTTCGAGCAAGCATTTCAGGAAGCTCGACAATTAGGGGAACAGGCGATCGCACCTGAACATCTATTACTCGCTATCACCGCCGATCCCGAATCCCTAGCCGCTAAAATTTTAATTATGCAGGGTGTTGATTTGATCAAACTTCGCGGCCTTTTAATTAAAAATGCCGGGGAAAAAGTCGCTAGTGGTCGCTTCACGGCAAAGAGTGACTATGAAGACCAGAAAAATGCTCCCCAAGGCGGGATTTTAGCCCAATATGGTCGCAATTTAAGCCAAGAGGTCAAAAATGGCAAAATTGACCCTGTAATCGGTAGAGAGCCAGAAATCGAGCGAGTTGTCCAAATTTTAGGCCGTCGTACCAAAAGTAACCCGATTTTACTGGGTGAGCCGGGGGTGGGCAAAACAGCGATCGCTGAAGGGTTAGCACAACGCATCCATAATGGCGATATTCCCGAACTTTTGCAGGATAAACAGGTAATTGCCCTCGATATGGGGTCTTTACTGGCGGGAACCCGTTTTCGCGGCGATTTTGAGGAACGTTTAAAGGGTGTTGTGGAGGAAGTTCGCAAATCGGGCAATATTATCCTGTTTATTGATGAAATTCACACTCTTGTGGGTGCTGGTAGCATGGGAGGAGCCATGGATGCTTCTAACTTGCTTAAACCTGCTTTAGCTCGCGGGGAGTTACAGTGTTTAGGGGCAACAACTCTCGATGAGTATAAACGGCATATTGAGCGAGATGCGGCTCTAGAAAGACGTTTTCAGCCAGTTATGGTGGGAGAACCAACTAAAGAGCAGGCGATCGAGATTTTACGCGGTTTAAAAGCCACCTACGAGGATTTCCATCAGGTAAAATACGATCAAAAAGCGATCGAAGCTGCCGTTAATCTATCCTCGCGCTATATCAATGATCGCTTTTTACCGGACAAAGCGATCGATCTTCTCGATGAAGCGGGATCCCGCACCCATCTACGCTATTCCCTGCAAAGTACAAGTCCTGCGGAGGTTAGGGAAGAATCACCCCTAATTAACCCCGAATCTTTAATTCCAGTGGTGGATGCGGAGGAAATTGCCCAAATTGTCGCCGCTTGGACAGGTATTCCCGTTACCCAATTAACTGAAACTGAGTCGGAATCGCTCTTAAATCTGGAATATCAACTGCACGAGCGGATTATTGGCCAACAGGAGGCAGTAAATGCCGTTTCTCGTGCTATTCGTCGAGCGCGAGTAAATTTAAAGAATCCTAATCGTCCGATTGCCTCGTTTATTTTTGCCGGTCCCACGGGAGTCGGTAAAACTGAATTAACGAAAGCCTTAGCTAAGTTGCTCTTTGGCTCGGAATCCAGTATGATTCGCCTAGATATGTCGGAATTTATGGAATCCCACACGGTTTCTAAGTTAATTGGTGCGCCTCCCGGATACATCGGTTACAATGAAGGCGGTCAGTTAACGGAAGCAGTGCGTCGTCAACCCTATAGAGTGGTTTTGTTTGACGAAATCGAGAAAGCACATCCCGATGTTTTTAATCTTCTCCTGCAACTGTTAGAAGATGGTCATTTGACCGATTCCCAAGGTCGTCGGGTGGACTTTAAGAATACCCTAATTATCATGACCTCGAATATTGGCTCAAAAGTCATCGAAAAAGGCGGTAATAGCTTAGGATTCGAGATTGCTGACGATTTTGCTCAATCCCGTTACCAACAGATTTCTAATCGGGTGACAGAGGAGTTAAAACAATATTTCCGTCCCGAATTTCTCAACCGTCTCGATGAAATCATTGTTTTCCGACAGTTAACTCGCGAAGAAGTTACCCAGATTGCCGATATTCTGATCGCGGATCTAGCCAAACAATTGACAGAAAAAGGCATTTCTGTGGAAGTTACCGCCGCTTTTAAGGATTTGGTCATCAATGAGGGTTATGATCCTAGCTACGGTGCGCGGCCTTTACGTCGTGCTTTAACTCGACGCTTAGAGGATAGTTTAGCGGTCGCGATGTTATCGGGAAAAGTCAATTCTGGAGACCATGCGATATTAGATGTAACTGCTGAAGCTGTGGTGACAGTCTCTAGTCATCAGCGCTCTGAGCAAAGCGATATTCTCTCGCAATTACAGTTACAACCAGTGGGTTAATCCCCTCAAAAATGGCTTTTTTCGGGGTTGAAAATGTTTCAACCCCGATTTTTATCATCTAAGTAGCTGGTTATAATTAAATTAAAAATGGATTTTAGGTTCGATCCCCCCTGCCCTCCTTGATAAGGTAGGGTTGATTCATGAATCAACCCTACTATTTAGGGGACAAGCGTTCTTGAATTTGATTAATTGCCCAGCTGAAAATCGCCCCCGCAATTAAAATACTAATAGCAGGATTGAATAAGGGCAGCCAAAGACGCTGAAAAAGTTTAAATCCTAGGGGAATTCCCGTGGATTCACCGATAACAGCCAGGGCAAACCAGAGAAAGCCCGCTATTACTAAAAACACATCAAATATTAAGATTCTATTCAACCACTTGACAAATTGCTCTTTCATTGCATCAAAAACTTAGGTTATTTATACAGTTCATTCAGGAAAAAGTATAGCACTGTCACCTTAATCCCAAGCTCTCCAGAGCCAAGCTAGTCCGGCAGTAATGATTAAAACTTTAGTTAACCAATCTCCCCAGCGCACATATAAAGTTCTCGTATCCCGTCGATAAATTGTTTCGCTATGGATTTGATATTTATCTAAATCCGATAGCCAAAGGTGATTACCGTGGGGATCGACAAAAGCAGAATAACCTGTATTGGTGGCCCGGGCCATCCATCGATCGGTTTCGATCGCTCGCATGGTATCCTGAGCATGGTGTTGAGCGGGCATGGCGTGGCTATAATGGGCGTTATTAGAAGCGGTAATAATAAATTCGCCTCCCCTAGCAGTTTGACGGCGAAAATGTTCGGAAAAAGCCGACTCGTAACAAATGCCCACAATTATTTTACCGAAAGGGCTGTCAATAATTTGATCAGGATTTCCCTGGATTAAATGCGCTTGCAAGGGAGAAAGGCGATCAACAATTCCGCCCAAAATTTCCTGAAAAGGAACGTATTCGCCTAAAGGCACGAGAATTACTTTATCATACCGACTAATCACCTGTCCCTCGCCATCAATGGTCAAGAGACTATTGTTATACCCCTTGTCCACCTTGCCAAATGCACCTAACCAGATCGGCGTTTTTTTGGCTAAAATTGCCGAATAAATCGAGCTATTATTGACTAAGTTCTCCCAATAGTAGGGTAAGGCGGTTTCAGGAGTTAAGACGGCATCTACTCCTCGATCAGCGAGAATTTGATAACCAGAGGTGTAACCTTCGATCGCCCTTTGAAATCCTAGGGGCGAAAGTTTAATCGTGTTGGGAATATTGCCCTGAATGACGCCAATTTTTATCCCTAAATCCCTTGACTTTTCGATCGGTTTATGGTATGTGTTCCATCCCCAGAGATGGAGGCTAAAACAAATAAGGAGGGGTAAAGAGAGAAAAGCGAGATTTTGCCGCGATTGACGGATTAGGAGCAAGCTTTCGGCGATTAAACCATTAACTGCTACAATTGCCGCCGTTACCGTCGTAAAACCCGATAATTTGCCCAATTGCAGAATCAATAAATTATGGGGACTTTGGCTATAAGCAAGGGTAGTCCACCAGAGAGGGGATTGACTCCAGAGAAATTCTAACCCACACCAGAGGGCAGTGCCGATGAAAACCCGTAGGAGGGCATCGCGAAAAGATGACTGATTAACACTTTTGTTGACATAAAACATAACTAACGTCCAAGTTAGCACGATCGCCGTTCCCCAAAAAGTGATAAACAACCAACAAAACAGGGCAATTAACAAACTCGCTAACCAGGGGACACCCATCCACGTCATCGGGTGAATTCCCGTGATCCAGAATAAAGCCAGACCATGGTAGGCAAAACCCCAACCAAAACCGTATAAAAGCGGTTTTTTTAGGGATTTTTCCGCTAATCTCACAACAATCCACAGGGGGACGAGAGAAATCCAAGCGAGTAACCACCAAGAAACCGGCGCTACTGTTAACCCCATCCCCACACCGGCCAAAATTGCCCAGAGAAAACGCACCATCTTTCACTCCAGTGAGGTTAAACTCCTCTGACCTACTAGATCAGAGTAGCTAGAGGGAAGACAAAACACAAGAGACACACAGAAGTTTTTCAGCACATCTACAATAGAGCAGTTAGCGAGTAAAAAAGCCCTTCCATGAGATGCTATGGCAAGCTATAGACTCAGACAAACAGGGATATGGGGAATGTCACCCTCACCCTGAAAGCCTAAACTCGGACTGAATAAGTGATTGAATACATGGATAATTTTAACCCCAAATTAACGGCTCTGTCTCTTGTCTTGAATGTCGAGGAAAATCTCGAAGATATTTTTCGGAAAATAGCTAGTATGAGCGCTCATCAATTGCGAGCGCGGCACTGTTCAATTATGTTAAGCTCTCCACAGGAATCAAAAGGGGAAATTACCGATTATCTAGAAGTTTTTGCCCATTATGATGATCTATCACCTTTGGCTGATCAAGAAATAATTAAACTCGATCAAGTTATTGCCGACAGTGTAGCGGCCACAGGAAAACCTTTACTAATTAAGGATATCACTCGATCGCCATTTTCCAGTGCAGCCCCTTATCCCAAAAAATCAAATAATAATAGTTTTATATCCGTACCGATTATCCTAAACGAGCAGGTAATCGGAGTAATTAATCTCAGTTTTCCCCTAGACAAAAAACATTTTGAACCATTAGATTTAGAAATCTTGCAGTTATTCGCTCAACAGGCTGCCCAATCCCTGCAAATTTTTCATTTGCAAGGGATGTTAAAATCTCGTTTTGTGGCGATGGCAGTGACTAGAGAAATAGCAGAAATTCAGTCCGAACATTTGATCGCTGTCCCTCCTTATCCCCCGAAATTAGCCAAAATTGTCGCTAAGGCTTTTTTTAAAGAATTAACTCAGGCCGGTTTTGGAACCCATCAAGTTATTGAGATTGCTAATGAGGTTTTGAATTTACTACAAAAGACCCTTAATAAACATAAAAATCGTCTGGAAGGAAAAGATTGAGCGCTAGTCAAGGGTTAAAATCGACTAACTTGCCACTCCAGTAGCGTCTTAAGGAGTAATTGAGATAGTTAACAGCTTAATTGACCGTTGTTTACTGATTACCGCTGCCGTCCTGCCGTCCTAATTCATAGACACCACAGGCAACACAGGCGAGAATACCGACACTAATCGGCCAACTTTTTCCTAAACTAATCTCGATTAACCAATCGGAGAAACCGCCGAGAATGAGAAAGGGAATAATACTAAAGATAGAGGCATAAAAAGCATTTTGGGATTCTCTGGCGACGCGAGTTTTTTCAAACTCCTCTAGGGAAGTATAGAGGAAACGCTCGGCAAAATTAAACCAGCGATAGAAAATTTCTATAAACCAATTTCGCACCCCAGCTAACCCCAGATACAATGCTAAAGACCAGAGACAGCTACCGGCAATAAAGGCCGGGGAAATATTGATAGTGAAGGGCAGAAAGTCGATTACCATAAATGAGAGCCACAGGAGTGATAAATTTGAGCGAGCGGCTTGATCGATCTTAACAAGTCTTGACCCTGGCACCAAAAAGTTGATATCCTCACCCCCGGGGCCGGACGGTGATTTCCAAACCTGACCATTTGGGTTTCTGCTTGCGATCCCTGGGGGGGGTTTCCCAGCTGCCTTATGCCATTTTTCTTTATTCGTGTCCCTCACCCCCGCTCCTCTCCCTTTCTGGGGGTGAGGGAAATTCACTATCTCTGTCATTACTTTAGAAAAATGCTATGACATTCTGGCATATATCCTGTAAATGCGCTAGTATTTAACAGTAAATGCAACCTAGAACGGCGGGGTTTCAGACCCAATTTTTTTGATGAAAAGTTTTTTTAAGAAACCTTATCGGTTAGGAATTTTGATGCTTGTATCGACAAGTTTAATGGCCTGTAGTGCCTTAAACTATAGCTCTTTTACGGAACTCGTGCCATCTTTCTCTCCCGCTCCTTCTCCCTCTCCTTTAGATGCGGCAACTTTACTTGTTTTAGAGAATAAAATCTATCAACAGGTCAATCGCTATCGTCTATCTCGCAATTTATCTCCCCTACTGTTAAATCGGGCAATTTCGCAACAGGCAAGATTACATAGCCAACGTATGGCCGCGGGTTTAGTTCCTTTTAGTCATCAAGATTTTGACAAAAGAGCGCAAACTATTGGTGTTTCGGTTCCCTATGAAGCGGTGGGGGAAAATGTGGCAGTTAATCAAGGTTATGATGACCAGGTAATGATTGCTGTGGATGGCTGGATTAAAAGTCAAGGTCATCGGAAAAATATGGAGGGAGATTTTGATAGTACCGGGATTGGAGTAGCGACGGATAATCAAGGAAAATTGTACTTTACTCAAATATTTCTAAAACGTCAATCCGCTCCTGTTTCTACTAATTCCCTTAGCTACGATCTTATCGGGAATCAATCTTTTTTTATTACCCTCGAACAAAATACTAATTATCAAGTTAATCGCTACCGAATTTCTCAAAATTTACCGCCCCTACGTCTCGATGCTCGCGTTAGTCATGAAGCTCGCTTATTTAGTCAAAAAATGGCCAATAAACAGGCTCCTTTTAGTCATGATGGTTTTGAGGGAAGAGTCAAGGCAGTACAAAGGATGATCCCTTTAGAAAAAATGGGCGAAAACTTGGCTTTTATGAAGGGATATCCTGACCCTGTTGCTGTTGCCGTCAAGGGTTGGATTAATAGTCCTGGTCATCAAAAAAATATGGTTGGTGATTATAATCTCACCGGTATCGGTATCGCTAAAAATAATGTTGGTGAATATTATTTTACACAACTTTTTGTTAAAAAGCGTTGACAAAATCCCCCCGATGATACTTAAATTTAATTACCAGTTTTTAACATCAGTTATCAGTTATCATTTAAGTAGTCGGACATAAATTCTGTGGTCTATCTTAAGAAATGTAAATTGCCGCAATTCTTACTGACGACCGACTCCTTACCCCACAGTTAACTTTACTTTTGTCCAACTACTTATCAGGGAAATAAAGGCAGTCGTGCGATAGGCAAAAGCATTACAAATTTCCCTCCTGTCTCCTGTCTCCTGTCTCCTATCTTCTAACTATATGAACTTAGACAATTTTCAAGTGTGCGATCGAGATTTAAGCGATGACCTATTATCCCGTTATCTAGGGGTTAATTCGATCGCTGTAGATACAGAAACTATGGGATTAATACCGGGGCGCGATCGACTGTGTTTAATTCAACTCTGTGATCCCAGTGGTTTTGTCACCGCTATTCGGGTTTTTAGGGGGCAAACAGAGGCTCCTAATCTCAAAAAGGTCATGGAGGATGAGCGGATAGAAAAAGTCTTTCATTTCGCCCGTTTTGATGTGGCTCAACTGTCCCATACTTTTGCCATTGCCACTCAACCGATTTTCTGCACCAAAATCGCCAGTAAACTGGCTCGGACTTATACCAGCAGTCACGGTTTAAAAAGTCTCGTGCAGGAATTGGAAGGCATAGAATTAGACAAAACCGCTCAGAGTTCTGATTGGGGAAATGCCGCTAATCTCACCCCACAACAACTGAGTTATGCTGCTAACGATGTGCGCTATTTACTGTCAGTGCGAGATAAATTGATGGTGATGATGCAAAGGGAAGAAAGATGGGAATTAGCCCAAAAATGCTTTAGTTGTATCCCCATCTTCACCGCTTTAGATTTACAGCAATACAAAGATATATTTGAGCATTAGCCAGCACAAGTTACAGTCTATTTAATAAGTAAATAGAAGAGAGATTTTGTCTTTGATCCCCCCTTAATCCCCCCTTGATAAGGGGGGTGCTGATCCGCCCTTAATCCCCCCTTAATAAGGGGGGTATCTGACAATTTTTAACACCCACCTACTTAGTATGATTGACTCCCAATCGAACTTTAAAAACCCAGTTATGGATGGTTTCTTCCCACTTCCCCACTTCCCCACTTCCCACTTCCCCACTTCCCACTTCCATCACTGTTTACTGATCACTGAAAATGCTCTCTAGGGCCAAAAGCTGCCAAGATCACAAAAAAGACCGCTATGATCGAAAATAGAAATCATCGTCATTGGTAGAGAATAGGTAAAAAATCTATGACATCTTATGCGGCCTCCTCTGCACGAGCCGAAATGAGCGAACTTCGGCGCCTAAAAACCCTACTACCTCCAGAATTACAAAGTTGGGTAACGGTAGAAGGTTCCACAGAGGTTAACCCCCCCCTGATCCGTTGTGAAGAAATTGGCAGAGATGAGGTAGAAATTCAGATAGATTTAGCCAAATGGGAAAATTTAGCCATTGATCAGCGTAATTTGCTCTTTTGGCATGAAGTCGCCAGGATTCAAAATGATAGTATTCCCCGGGAAGGCTGGGAAATGGCCGCCCTCGCTATTGGCTTAGGTGGTGCAGTGGGGGAATTATGGGTACAGGACGGGTTATTATTGCTTTTGGCTATGGGATTATGTGGGATTTCCGGTTATCGTCTCTGGCGCAAAAATAATGGCGATAAAATTCTCAAAGAAGCGATCGAAGCCGATGAAAAAGCGATCGCCTTGGCCACCCGTTTCGGTTATTCTCTCCCCAACGCCTACAAGAGCCTAGGCAGTGCCTTTAAAACCCTAATTGAACAAACGCCCAACCGTCGTCTGCGTAAGCGTTATGAGACCCGTTTAGATGCCCTGAGAAAGAGTGCAGCCAAAGCGAAAGCCCAAACCCAAGGCCGTCCGCCCCTAGGTGAGATTCGTTAGCCGATGATCACAGGTAATCTCTGACATTACCCATTGGTATTTGGGGAAAAGTGTAGTAAACATTTAAGTGGGTCATCAGGCCTTGTTCATCTATCAAACCATCTCTTTGTGTCGATGACTTCCCAAATTCCTGAAACACGTTTTCTGATCATTCCGATGGAGTATCCGGTTTTGCGGATGCCGGATCGCTTGACTGTCTTGGAAGCAGTACAGTTCAAGGATCTGTTTCACCATCTCATCGCCCAAACACCCACTCCCGAAAAAGTCATTCTTGATCTGAATGCCACTCAATTTATGGATAGTAGTGGTGTGGGTGCTTTAGTCCATAATCTCAAAGCGGCCAGAGCAGAAAATATCGAGTTAGTGCTGGCTAACGTCCATCCCCCAGTGATGGGGGTTTTATCGATTACGGGACTAGATCAATTATTCACTTTCCAAACCTCCCCCCTAGCAGCCCAAGAAAAGAGCTTTACTGCCAATGAAAACCATCTACCGGAAACCCATCCCTCGATTCGCAGTTGGTTAAAGCGCGGTCTTGACATTGTTGGTGGGATCGTGGGTTTATTAATCACGGGGGTTATTTTTGTCCCCATTGCTATTGCTATTAAGTTAGACAGTCCCGGTCCAATTTTTTTCAGTCAAACCCGCTGCGGTTGGTTGGGAAAGGAATTTAAAATTCTTAAGTTTCGTTCCATGTGTGTGGATGCAGAAGCACTCAAGGATAAAATCCCTAATCAAGCGGAGGGAGCTTTTTTTAAAAATAAAAATGATCCCCGGATTACCCGGGTAGGAAAATTTTTACGTCGCACCAGTTTAGACGAATTGCCCCAGTTTTGGAATGTGATCACCGGTGAAATGAGTCTTGTTGGCACTCGTCCTCCCACCCCCGATGAGGTGGAACGCTACGATGTTCCCCAATGGCAACGTTTAGATGTAAAACCCGGTATGACGGGAGAATGGCAGGTGAATGGTCGCTCTCGGGTGAGTAATTTTGAAGAGGTAATTCAACTAGATTTGCGCTATCAAGAAAATTGGAGTTTAGGCTACGATCTACAACTGATTTTTAAAACAATTTTGATTCTCTTTCAAAAAAACAGTGGTGCCTTCTGAAGTCTTAAATTCCCCTTCTTTCCCCCTCCAATTCCATCTACAAGTCCAGACGGAATTGGCAGCTTTAATCCCAGTCCTACAATGGTTTGAATCTCACGGCCGCTCTTTTCTACCCGACTCGGTGCTTTGGCAGTGTAAGGTGGCTTTAGCAGAAGGATTTACTAATGCTGTCCGTTACGCTCACCAACATTTACCACCGACTACACCGATCGATCTAGAATTAACTTTAAAGTCCCATTCTCTAGAAATAAGAATATGGGACCACGGTCAATCTTTTGATCTACAAGCAAAACTTGATTCTCTACAACAACATCCCGTCGCACCTTTGGAAATGGAAAGCGATCGAGGATTAATTTTTATGCGTTCTCTTACTGATACTTTACAATATATCCGCACTGGCGAAGGGAGAAATTGTTTAATTCTCCAGAAAAGTTTTTAAGTCAATTTATCCCCTGCTAGAAACTCCGTCCATGGCACAGGTTTCCAGACGAGAAAAAAGAATTATCCCACCCCCCACACCCCACACAAGGGTGGGGAGATGTCCCCAGGGTGCTTTGAGAGAGAAAGTAATTTGATCGTAGTATAACCACTTGTTATTAACTCGCCAACCGACTTTTGTTCCAAAAGCGTTCCATTTTTGTTGATCATAATTGCTGCTTCCTCCCAAACTTTCATAGATTCTTTTCTGAACAGATATACCGAATTTTCCCTGACTATATTTTAACCAGAGTTGATTGATAGTGGCTAAATCTTCACAGGGAAAGTTATCTATATCTTCTATCTTAAGATATTTTTCTTTAGTTCGATCGGCAACTTTTAAGAAGAGATTAGCCGTTTCTTGATCTGCCTCTTGCCATTTTTCTTGCGCTAATAAATCCCGCAGATTAGTGTAATCAATTGCCTTGGCACTTTTGAGGTTAATTTCCTCCCTGGTGGCGGCTGGAAAAGCTGGCAAAACCGTTTCTTGAATTGTATTCTGTGATCGGGGTTTTGGCGGAATCACGAAGGCTAATTTTACTGCTAACTCTTGCAGGACTTCCCTGGCTGATTGATAACGTTTTTTGGTGCCAAATTCAATTAATTTATCTAAAATTTTACCTAATTCAACACTAACAGGATTATTAATCAGGTGCTGTCTCCATACCCATTCATGTTCACTCACATCGAATAATTCAAAGGGAGATATTCCCGTTAATAAATAGATACAAGTGACTCCCAAACTATATAAATCACTGCTATTAATCGCTTTGCCATTACTTTGTTCTGGAGCGATATATCCCGCCGAACCGATCACTGTTCCTGTCAGGGAAAGGTTAGCAATGGGCATGAATTTAGAGGCACCAAAATCCACTAAAATTATTTTATTATCGCTGCGTCTCCTAATTATATTAGCTGGTTTAATATCCCGATGAATGACTCTTTTAGCATGGATAAAATCAAGAATTGGCAAAATTTCCAATAAAAGATGTTTGATCTTTTCCTCATTGAAAACTCCCTCGCTTTGTAATTCTTGTTCTAGATTTTCTCCCTCAATATATTCTTGAACAAGATATTGTCGCCCATCATTGCTGGTAAAATAGGCATAGAGGGAGGGAATTTGTGGGTGTTGACCGAGATTATCTAAACTAATCGCTTCTTCTTTAAATAATTCCGCCGCTTTCTTGAGAGCATTGCTACCTTGAGCGCTAGGAAAAAATTGTTTAATCACACAATAAGGTTTAGAAGGTTTATCCTCATCAATTGCTTGAAAAGTTTTACCGAAACCTCCTTGACCAATTAATTTTATAGCACGATAACGATCTTTTAGTAATAATTGAAAGCGACATTTTTGACAGAATTTATCTGTAGGATCATTGTTATATAGACAATCGGGATTAAGACATAAACTCATTGTTAGTTCAAAGAGGGATAGGGAAGATGTTTCAGTGAGCAGTAAACTGATAACTGATAACTGATAACTGATAACTGATAACTGATAACTGATAACTGATAGCTAAATCGAGGTTTCTTCCTCTAGCCAAATTTCTGGCTGTTGATTTAATAAAAGCTGGGCTGCCTCTAACATATCATCGACAATATCGCGCAAATCTGTCTTATTATCGATATAAGCTTTTAACGCCTCCATCGGATCTAATTGATTACCCACCCCTAATTCCGGTAAACGGGGACGGGTTAATTGACTAATTAATTCCGCCCGAATACTATAACTATGGGCAGTTTTTAACGCTTCGTCAAGCTGATTGGTGTTGATTAGTTCTAATTGTTCACTGCGAATTTTATAAACTAAGCGGATAACTGCTTCCTGAATATCGTGTTTTTTGAGAGCTTTCAGCAATTCTTTTTGGGGGTTTTCTGCCTCGGAAACATCCACTTCGATGGAACGGAAAGGACGCACGGGTAAAGGACAAAATTCCCATTTAACCTCTCCTTTAGCCACTTCTATTAAAACATAGCCCTTATCTTCTTTTTCCTCGCTAAAATCCACTCGATCGATGCTCCCTGGATAGACAATAGGCGGATCATTGCTAGGATTAAGATTTTGGTGTTTGTGAACATGACCAAGGGCAACATACTCGAATTGTGGACGATTTAGCAACGATAAAGGCACAGTAAAACCTTTACCAACCGCTAAAAATCTTTCTGCTCCTAAACTAGCTCGATCGGCCATTAAATGGGCTAATAAAACTGTTGGTAAACTTGTATCTAATTGGCGAATTTCTCCTTCTAAAACCGGTTCCAAACGGTTAATTAACAATTCATTTACCCCACTCAAGGATAAACCCTCGGTTTCGGGACGGGTTAAGAGAGTGGCCCGGGTTAACCAGGGTAAAGTAATGACTTGGATATCGCCATTGCGGGTGGTGATGCGATGGGTGGTCAGGCGATCGCCAACAATAAACCCCGGCACCGCTAGGGTACGATAGATGGAGAGACTGACACCGCCATTACCATGAGAATGTTGATCGTGATTACCCACTAATAACACCGTCGGGATATTAGCATCGGCAAGACGACGGAATTGACTGGCAAAAGCTTCGTGAACAAAGGGAGGAGGAGTGGCATCGGGAAAGGCATCTCCCCCAAAAAGCACTAGATCCACAGGGGAGGCAATAGCCCGATCGATACAGAGGCTTAAACTGCCCATAAAATCCTCTAAACGCGTGTTTAATCCCGTTTTTGGATTTAAACGTCCATGGGAAAAACCGCTCCCCATGTGAATATCCGATAAGTGCAGTATTTTAATCATAGTAAAGGAAAAACAGGCGTAATTAAGTACACCTGTTCAGGATTATTTTCCTAATTTTTTATCGCCATCTTGACGACGGCGATCGCGCCATTCTGTAGTCGTCAGGTAGAGAATGCCACCACTGACGATAACGAGGAGAATTAAGGCGACTAGAAAGAGAGTGTTGAGAATCAAGGATGTTTCCATGGTATCTATAGATTACCTAGAAACCGTTACGACCCCAAACCACCATGGCGATCGACCAAGTGAACAGGGCGAGAATGCTAACCCAACCAAGTGTCAAAATATCCATAATTGCCTTTGTTAAACGAATTACTTAGGAGTTGACACTCTCCGCCCTAAAAGTGCGGAGATTCTTGGGCTGAATCTTGCCGCTACTAGCAAAGCTAATTTTGGTCTTACAGTTTCATGTCTAGTCCGACTACACCTACAAGGCAAGCACTCTTAAAGACTACTCCCCAAGCGTAAATTTCTGTGTGTCCCACAGTATTTAATTGTTTTTCGCTCTTACCATGTGGACTTACGATGAAAGCTTTTGTACCAGTGATGGTTAGAGATTTAGGGATTACGGAGTGTCGCTTGTTTCCTGCGTTCCCAAAGTCAACGACTCAATTTAATGCTAACATAAAGTCGCCCTAAAGGGCGAGGTTTTCAACCCAAATTTTCGATAATACTTCATCAGTGACTCCGTTTTAGAGAGGCGATCGTGCAAATTACGCTCAAGGAAAGAATCGAATCCATACAGGTGGGGAGTATCTCGGCGCTGGCTTTCCTGGTTCCCTATCTGCTATTTTTAATTGTTGATCGACTATTGTTAGGGGAATCGCTCACAGTAATTGGCGCTTTTGTCAAGATATCCGGGGCGATAATTAGCGGATTTCTCTTTGGTGTCACCTATCGTTATGTCGTCCGTAACGATGATAATCCCCATCTCAAAGATGGTACAGTGGCAGCTTTTGCCCTAGTCCGCGGCCTAGTTCCCCTACAATTATCCACAGACTTGCTCGCTGACAGTGGGCAATTAAGTCTCTTTCTGGGAGAGAGCTTTATCTGTTTTTTATCCTCTCGTCTGCTGTTAGAGTTGACTAAGCTGCGTCAATAACCGACTCAGTTATCAGATTTAAGTTTTCAGTTATCAGTCATCAGATTTAAGTTTTCAGTGAGCAGGGAGCATCTCATTTATGCAAGTGAGTAATTATACTTGTCCCTAAAACTGGTTTCTAGTAAGGCTTTCAAAATAGTTTGACATAAAACCTGATTTAGGGGTTACAAAGGTGAGATGCTCCGAGTGAGCAGTATGTATTAAGTGAGTAGTATTAAATGGCAGTTTCCCACTTTCTTTTCACTGTTTACTGATCACTGTTTACTGATTACTGTTTACTGTTTACTGATCACTGAAACATCACCCCACACCCTATGGCTATTTGTATTCCCGTTAATTTACCCGATCGCTCCTATAATATTCTGATCGAGAAGGACAGTTTAGCTAATCTCGGTGGAGAAATGAGCCAGTTAAACTTAGGTAAAAAGGTTTTATTGGTTTCTAATCCCGAAATTTTTGACTATTACGGGCAAATAGCCGTTAATTCTCTAGAAAAAGCGGGATTTGTCGTTTTTACTCATCTGATCCCCGCCGGCGAAAATTATAAAACCCTCGATGCGATCGCCCAAGTTTATGATAGCGCCCTCGCTCACCGGTTGGAACGTTCCTCGACTATGGTTGCCCTCGGTGGTGGTGTAATCGGGGATATGACGGGATTTGCGGCAGCCACATGGTTACGGGGCGTTAATTTTGTCCAAGTTCCCACCACCCTGTTAGCGATGGTGGATGCTTCCATCGGGGGTAAAACTGGTGTCAATCATCCCCAGGGCAAAAATCTGATCGGGGCGTTTTATCAACCGAAATTAGTTCTGATCGATCCTGACGTGCTTAAAACTCTACCCGTGCGAGAATTTCGGGCAGGAATGGCAGAAGTGATTAAATACGGTGTAATTTGGGATGCTGAGTTATTTCAACAGTTAGAAGACTCGGACAATTTAGCTAGTTTTTCTCAGATCGATGGCGAGCTATTGCAAACAATTATTACAAAGTCTTGCCAAGCTAAAGCAGATGTGGTAAGCAAAGACGAAAAAGAAGCGGGTTTGCGGGCGATCTTAAACTATGGTCACACGATCGCCCACGGCATTGAAAGTTTAACGGGATATACTAGCGTTAACCACGGGGAAGCGGTGGCCCTGGGGATGGTGGCGGCAGGAGCGATCGCTGTTAAACTGGGAATGTGGACCGCCGGGGAAAATCAACGTCAAACCGATCTAATCGAAAAAGCCGCCTTAGAAACCCGTATTCCGCCTTTAAATGCCGATGAGATGGTAAATGCTCTCACTGCCGATAAAAAGGTTAAAGATGGCCAAGTTAGATTTATTTTACCAACGGCGATCGGCCAAGTCACCATTAGCGATCGAGTCACCCCCACCCTGGTGCGTGAGGTGTTATCACCAACCGAATCCGGGCAGTAAACGCTTTTTCAATTGTTGCATCGCTTGTTCCGTAACATCCCGGTATTTTAAATCTCCCACGAGAATACGTCCCATCAGTTGACCGGCGATCGGCCGTTTAACGGCGACATTGTAAGCGATTTGGGTAAATTGATAGAATAAACCAGCTAATTTGGCTGCTAAAGCCATATCTTCCCCCCATTCTTCCCGAATTATCCGACTATAGCCCGCTAAAGCCCGATTATCTCCGGCTAAAGCTCGATCGATCGCTTCGGCTGCCTTAACTCCCGTCAAAATTGCCGGACGGATACCCTCACCGATGAGCGGATCGAGAATCCCCGCCGCTTCCCCTGTAATTAGGGCATTTTGGGCGTGTAGCGGTTGATTTCCGTTCCAAAGGGCTAAAGCATACTCACCATAGCGATAATCCTCTAAATTCCAGCCCTTTTGACGGGCATAATTTAACAGTTGTTTTTTTAGCTCCTCGGATTTGATGCTGCCCTTAAAACAAGCGCCGCTAATTGTGTAACCATTAGACTTGGGAAAAGCCCAGATATAGCCATTTTTTAGGGAACCAAAATCAAAAAAAGCTTTTTGGGGGGGAATAGTAGCCCCTGCGTTAGTAATTTCGAGAGTAGCACCGAGCGCTTCGTTTTTCGCCGGTAATCCCAACCAGCGACTGGTATTGCCCCTAACACCATCGGCAGCAATCAGATATTTGCCTGAAAATGTTCCTTGGGATGTGGTAACTTGCCAGTGATCTTGGACGAATTTGATCTGGGTAACTTCGCTGTTATCTTGGATGGTTGCCCCGACTGCGATCGCCTGTTGACCTAAAAAATCATCGAAATGATCCCTTTGTACCATCCACATCGGTTCTAGCATATTTAACTTAGTGGTGACGGCATCCCCCTGTTTCCAAGTAAACTGTACTTGCGTGACGGTATTCTCGATCACGGGGGTAAAGTCAAAATCAAACCACTGCTTAATTGCCGGGGATACCCCCCCACCACAGGGTTTATAACGGGGTAATTTAACTTTATCGAGGATTAGGATCGATCGTCCCTTTTTAGCTAGATGATAACCCGCCGTCGCTCCTGCTGGTCCCGCACCGATGATAATACAGTCAAACATTTGTACTAATTTAAGTCGTTGAACAAATTTATAGACAATTTACGCTATTTTGGGCAACTTGTGTTGAGTCTGGTGAAGCTAAGACGGGATTCTGTGATTGTTGAGCTTGCTTCTCTAGTTTCTAGCTGATTTACCCCCCAATTTCCCAGAGAACCTAATCTCTGGCTTTTTTGGCTAATTGATCAATCTTCACCTGATCAATCGTATAATCAAAAAAACTATAATGACTCGATTATATCATGAAAATTGTTTCTATTAAAATAAAAAACTATCGTATGTTTAAAAATATACACATAAGAGATATTCCCCCTTTTTGCGTGATTATTGGAGCTAACGGCACGGGAAAATCTACTCTATTTGATATTTTTGGGTTTCTGCGAGATGCCCTTAAAAACAACATTCGCCAAGCTTTACAAATTCGCGGCGGTTATAGAGAAATTATCACTAGAGGTCAAGAACAGGAAGATATTGAAATCGAGCTGCAATTTCGCATGAAAATCTTAGATACAGAACGTCTGGTTACTTATCAAATCATAATTGGACAAAACAATAATCGCCCCGTTATCAAACGCGAAATACTTCGCTATAAAAGGGGTGAACACGGTAAACCTTTTCATTTTTTAGATTTTCAACTTGGCCAAGGATATGCTATCACCAACGAAGAAGATTTTAGTAAACCGGATAAAGAACTCGATCGAGAAGAACAACAGCTAGAATCTAACGACATACTAGCAATCAAAGGATTAGGACAATTTCAACGTTTTAAAGCCGCTACAGCCTTTCGTTCTCTGATTGAAAATTGGCACGTTTCTGACTTTCATATTAGCGAAGCTAGAGGAAGTCAAGAAATATCTTATGCTGAACACTTATCCCCTACTGGCGACAATATAGCTACAGTCGCTCAATATATTTATCAACAATATCCCAAAATTTTTCAGCAAATTCTCGAAAAAATGAAACAACGAGTTCCGGGTATTTCCTCTGTGGAAGCCAAAGAAACCGAAGACGGTCGCTTGATTTTACGTTTTCAAGATCAGGCCTTTAAAGACCCTTTTATCGATCGCTATGTTTCTGACGGGACTATGAAAATATTCGCTTATTTAATATTACTATTCGATCCCAATCCTCATCCCCTACTCTGTGTCGAAGAACCAGAAAACCAACTTTATCCTACTTTATTAAAAGAACTAGCCGAAGAATTCGCCCACTATAGCGATCAGGGGGGTCAGGTATTTGTTTCTAGCCACTCCCCCGATTTTATCAACGCGGTTCCACTAGCTAGTATTTTCTGGCTAATTAAATCCCAAGGTATCACCCAAATCCATAGGGCTGCCGATAGCGAAATCCTCAAAAACTTAGTAGCGGCAGGCGATTTACCCGGCTATCTTTGGAATCAAGGCTGGTTTAAAGGAGTAGCACCATAATGAACTATGATATCGTATTTTTGCTAGAAGAGTCATCTATAAAAAATGTGTTAGAAGAACTTTTGCCTAAACTTATTCCCCCAGAAATCAGCTATATATGTATTAGTCATCAAGGCAAACAAGACCTAGCCAAATCTATTCCTAGAAAACTCAAAGCTTTCAATAAATCTAGTCCCAATACCAAATTTATTATTGTCCATGATCAGGACTCCCACGATTGTCAAGAACTCAAAAAGAAACTAGGGCAAATTTGTCAAAATGCCAGTGATGCTCAAGTCTTAATTCGGATTATTTGCCATGAATTAGAATCTTGGTTTCTGGGAGATTTAGCAGCGGTTGAAAAGGCGTATAATTTAAATAGTCTCGGCCAAAAACAAAATAAAAGTAAATACAGAGAACCGGACCTGCTTAACTCGGCCAAACAAGAATTAAAAAAGCTAGTGAAAGAGTATTATGCAGGAACCCACTCTAAACAGATTGCCCCCCATCTTTTCCTAACTGAAAATAAATCCCTTTGACCACTGCTGTTATTGTATGTCTTGAATCCGCAAAGGTCCGTATAATTTAGCCAATAAAATTATTTTTCAATTAATCCAGATTCAGTTTTTTTAAGTAAATCTGAGGCAAATCTTTCACTAAATCCCACTAAAAAAGCACAGGAAAAGATAAATAAATCCTGACGGGCTTTGTTTGTTATTAAACTAGAAGAATTTTTATCCTGGGTAATCATAAAATCAATTTTAATCAACGTATCTGAGCTAATTAAACTAAAGATAAAAATACCGAAAATTAGACCAATTAAGGGTCTAAACAAACCAATAAAAAGAGGAATGAGGGGGTCGTCATATTTTTTGTCTGTAAAGTCGATAATTCTGAGTAAAATACTCGCAACACTTCCCAACACTCCTGCTGTTGCCGCATAAACTAAACCATAAAATATATGCCGATTAGGATTTATCGTATCACTCGATGATTTTAACTGTTCTGAATAACTACTAGAAGGAATGGGTACTGGGGAGTTTGCTTGAGGTAATGGTTTTGAAATAAGTGCCTCCTCTTGAGAGTGTTTCTGGTGTAAATTATCATCAAATATGTAAATTTCTTGAGCAGAAAATTTGAGGGCAATCATAGATAAAAAAGTTGTCATAGATAAACCTAAAAATATTTTGAATGGGACTGATCTTGTAGAATAGATAGAACTAAATCCATTTAAAATATGTCCCCATAAAAAATAGCGACTATTATTAATTTCCTTTTCTAGATTAATTCTGAATTCTCGAATAGCATCAACTCCGACTTTATTAGTTTTTGCCATGAGCAATATATATTTAATTTCCTCTAATAACAAAATCAATTTAGTTGGATCATTGTTAAAAATAAACCAACCAATTTTCCAGCTATTACTTTTTTTATAAATCAAATAATTCAGGTGATGAATCTGTTGAACTAAGTTAGCGATTTCTAGTTGTAATTCAGGCGAAATTATCGGCAAAACCTCTAATAAAACTTCCCTAATATCCGCATTTAATGCGTTAACATCGTCATTTTTTTTTACTGGAGTGGAAGTTATCATATTTTTTGGGACTTTTTAGATTGATTAATAGAATGAAAAGGCTATCTCTCCAGCTTCCCCTTACTCATCGTCAACCCGTTGCAGGACTTTCTCTAGGATAGGGCGGGTTTTCTAGATTACTAAAATTCTAACATAAAGTCCCCCTAGAAGGAGGAGGTTTTAAACCCAGTTTTTTGATAACTTTCTAGCCCCTTTCTCGTTGTCACATTAGTAAAACGTTTGACCCTGGATAATTGTGATATATTTGTTACATTTCGTTACTTAAAATCAAATTATCTTTGGTTTGAGTTTTTAAATTTACCTCAAAATCCTCTACTCTTAAACAGCTATCTAATTGCTGCTGTAATATTTTTGTATTCATTGCCTCCGTGCTAATTAATACCAATTGGGTAAAGGGTGGATTATTACCCCATTCTTCGCCTATTTCTAAGGTAATTCTCGGCCCCACTTGTTGCAAAATTACTCCTCTATTGGGATGTTCAACAGTAGATAAAATACCCTTGGCTCGCCATACAGTTACGGGTAATTTCCCTAATATTTTTCCCAGGGTTAATAACTGAAAAGGGCGAACACTTTCATAACTCCAAGTATGAAAGTTATCAGAGTGATTAGATTTTAATTGACTAGATACAGAACGAACGGGAAATGAGTCCCTAAATCCTAATAATAAATCTAGGGAAACATCCCCATAACTCCCTTTTAACAAACGCACCCAAGGTGCTATTTTTTGGATAATTTGACTAGCATTAATTTCTGCTTTTTCATCAATCAAATCAATTTTATTGAGAACCACAATATCAGCAGCCGAAATTTGATCAATTAGCAAATCTTGATAGTTAATTTTTCCAGATGGTTCACAAATTTGGGGTAGATAGGTCGCATCAACTAGGGTAATAATGCTTTCCAAGCGAATTATTCTACTTAAAACTGGACGCTTTAGGGTTTGTAACAGGGTATAAGGGTTAGCAATTCCACTGGCTTCAATTAAAATCTGATCTGGACGGAGAGATAGGATTTTGGGAAGAGAATTAACCAGATTATTTTGTAAACTACAACAAACACAACCTCCCTCAAGAGTGATTAGATCATCGTCTCTATTTTTAATTAACATCTGATCAATATTAAGACTACCAAAATCATTGACCAGTATGCCGAAACGGCGATCACTTTTACCCTTAAGAATGGAGTTAAGTAAAGTAGTTTTACCCGCACCTAAAAAACCCGTCAGCAGTGTTACTGGTGTCTTCCAGAGATTTGATGACAAAACCATTATACTTGTCCTCCCGATGGTTGTTTATAGATGACTCCCCGTTTCATCACAAAATCAACGTTACCAGTAACATTAATATCCTCAAAAGGATTACCCGGCATAGCGATAATATCAGCAAATTTCCCCACCGCTAACGCACCAATATTCGGCTGCATTAATAATTCAGCCGCTACAGTAGTTGCTGCTTTTAAAGCGCGTAAAGGAGTAATACCATTTTGAACCATCGCCGGAAACTCTTTCCAGTTATCTATATGAGGAAAAGTTCCCGCATCAGTACCAAAAGCAATCTTAACGTTACTTTTAGCTAAATTATCAGCACAAGCAATCAGTTGAGAGGCATATTTTTGATATTTAGCGTGTTGCCAAGGAGAACGACTTTTCCAATATTCAGGATTATTGGCATTGCGAGCTTTTTCTAAAACAGTGTATTGAGTTGGTACCAGATAAACTCCTTTCTCTTCCATCAATTGCAAAGTCTCGGAACTGGCAAGATTACCATGTTCAATGGAACGTACCCCCGCATTAACAGCACGTTGAACCCCTTCCCCTCCATAAGCGTGAGGACAAGCAGAAATACCGAAATCTTTGGCGGTACTAACCAGAATATTCATCTCCTCTTGGGAATAGGTGGTTTGACTCGGATCATCCGTAGGAGAGCTAAAACCCCCTGTGGCACAGAATTTAATCCAATCTGCTCCTGAGCGAATTTCTTCCCGTACTATGCGGATAATTTCTGCTGTTCCGTCTGCTACTTCAAATTTTTCTGGTCTGAACTGAAAAGCAACTAAAGAGGTAAAATCACCATGTCCTCCTTGGGCTGAAATCAGGTGAGGTGCTACCAATAGATCTGGTCCAATAATCCAGCCATTGGCGATCGCTTTTTTGAGATCGACGGTAATAAATTCTGGATCGGGACAACCCACTTCCCTTACAGTAGTAAAACCGTTCATTAACAGTATTTTCAGGGGATTTAAGCTATAAAGGGTCATTAATGGCACTGTCACCATATAAGGATTTTCTGGAATTGTAGGATCCCCTTCACAGAAGGTGATATGAACATGACAATCAATGAAACCAGGGGTAACGGTGTGTCCTTTTAGTTCAATAATTTGAGCGTTGCTGTGATCGACTGTTGTAGCGATCGCAGTGATATTCCCATTTTCGACGCGAATTTCCGTGGCACCAAGGGGATTATCAGCCAAACCATCCCAATATTGATCGGTGACGATTACATAATTTGGGCTAGTGGAATTAGTACCAGTCATCGTTGTTTCTCCTGTTGTTAATTTTTTCAGCGTTTTTATTAGTCTTGAGCTAGGCGATCGCTTAATATCTCGACTTCCACTGGATGAATAAGCCAATTCAAGTTGATAGTTAGCGAATCCGCTTTAATGGTTAGTCTTGATAGACATTCATAGTATGTAGCCAAATGGTATCCGTATCCGCGTTTTCTTGTGTACTCCCTAACAAAATTTCAAAATAGGAACGACTATCATAGACATGACGAAGGATGTTACAACGTTCGCTGTCTTCAATCACTTCAAAACCCGCCGTTTTATTGGGGATTAAAGTAATCGACTGCATCCCATTCTTATCCGCAAAGCAGAGATGAATATCTAAGGGACTTCCCACCCAAGAGGGATCATCAAAACCCAAGACAGAAAACAATCTAGCATTGGCAACCACTAGAGGTATATTGTAGGGTTTAAACTCAAAAGGAATAGCTCCCATATCGGCTTCACCCCGTCTGTCTCCGACAAAATCGCAGGGAAAGTTATTAAAATTCCATAAAAAAGATCCATCCTCATCTTTGACGGTGATGGTATAGCTTTCTTTGCATCGGTATAAAACCATAGATTGATGACCTCCTTGAATATTTTATTAAGTTTTTTTGATTCAAGAGATTGTTAGGTTGATTGAGGAAAGTTTGGTTTTTTTCCTCACACCAACCAACTGGTACTATAGCGTCCTATTCGCTTAATAACCCGTTTTGGAATCGATTGCCCCAGCATCAATACCTGCAACTGCCCAACCGACAGCAACGGGATCCTCTGTCACCACGCCAAAAACCAACGCGGCGGCGGAAACAAGATCACTGATCCAGGTATGCCCAACACCGCTAGTCACCTGATTTGGTACTAACATTCCATTCTCAGGAATATTTGATTCTGGATTATAAGCTGCCAAGGTACTTAGGAAAACACCACATGAACCAGTTGCACACATATAAGTCAGATTGGCATCAGCAATGATCGCCCAAGGGGACCCTGAGATGGTTGCATCCTGTTGGGCGGCATTGCCCGCCGTATTACTCTTGACATCAACAACCCAGATACTGCCCATAGAGGAATTAGATGGGTTGGACGGAGCCGTGGCAATAAAGATTGCTCCCTCTGGATAATTTCCCGGATCTGCATTACCGGCGTTTGGTGAGTAGGCCAAAGATAAAATGACCTGTCCACTGGGTACTGTCCAAATAGGACTTAACGAGGCATTGAAACCACTATAGGGCTGATAGTGTAAACCGCCAGCCGGGGTTGCCCAGTAAATGCCATTTGGTCCTTTACAAACGTCAGTTGCAGTACATCCGCCGTGATAACCGTAAAGGATAGGAGTTGAAGATGGGTTCTGAGCATTGAAGATAACCCCCGTAGCTTCTTTCACACCGCCGAGTAACAGACAATCGTAATTAGTTAGCGTGTTCGCAGGGAAAAAGGTCAGAGATACGGACGCTCCAGACGCTCCATCTTCGTTATAAGATGTGTTTGAACCCACATAAGACAAGCTCGGCACGCCGTTAGACCAAGTGACTGAATACCAGTAGAGGTTGCCATTAGACGCTGCCACGTAAAGAAGGCTTTCGGGGAAATAATAGAAAAGTCCGGCAATTGGCGCATCGGGTTGTTTTTCCGAAGCGATCTGAGTCGTGACATTACTACTTGTGAAGTGGCTGCCTCCAGTAGCGGGATTAATGCTATTAAGCCAAATATTCTCGTCTTCAGATCCGTACACAAAATAGTAAGGTGGTGAATAGTCAGTGTTGCTGTAATCAAGCAGAAACTCAATAGCAGTGGTACTGGCACCATTATTATCAAGATTACTCACCCCCCCTAAAGTATAACTTGGTGGGGTTGGATTCGGTGAAAATTGCCCAACCGAGATCCCACTTTGGTAAGCAGCGACGACAAAAGTATAGTTCTTATATTCACCAGCAGGAATAGTGATTGCCGAAATACATTGAGTGTAGGGAAAAGACATGATTATCTCCTTTTGAGTTGAAATTAAAGGGAATTACTTAAGAGGTCAGAAGTAAATAATTTAATTATTTTCCCTTTCTTTCCCTCCCCATTTAGAGTCGTGCCGATTCCCACTGCCGACTGTATCAGAGATTTAGGATAACTAGGCTCAATTAGGGGCGATCGCCTATCTAATGGCAGTTACCATAGGGGTAAGTTATTTGCCCGTCGATACCCTTTTAAAATGTTTAAAGGGACTCCATTAATGAGAGCAGAAAAATTATTGACAGTGGTTTCTAGTTGTCCAGTGCTAGTATTGACACGATTCCACCAATCAGTGGCAATAATGTTAGATTTGATGCCATTTAAACCAGCGAAAAAGCTAGAGAGTTCTTTAGGCACATTAGCTGGTACTCCATAAGCACCTTCATAATTATACTGAGCCATTAATGACCAGAGAAAATTATTAGGTTGGTTGATAGCGTCAATTTGTTGTTGTAAATAACTCTGCACGTCTGACCAAACAGTTACACTTGTACCACACCAATATTGTTTAATAGAACTGCTCCAAAAGGGTGTATTTTGTGCTAACCAATCAGACATACTATCAGGAAATTCGAGAGAACCAACTACAACTCGGCCAGTAGTTTGCCAAAGGTCTTTTAAGGGTTGAGAAATACCAGAGGGCGGAATTAATTTATCTTGTCCAATAGTGTTGATAATCAGATTAGATAAATCTTGATAGGTTTGGCTTGTCCAATTTCCCTCAAAATCATGTAAGTCAAGAATAACAAATTCTTGGGGATTATCAGCTAAAAATTGCGTTACTTGATTGAGAAAATCTACTAAAGTCAGGGGGAGAGCAAAACTCCCGTGACACATAACAAATTGATTATCCCCTGAGCCACTACTAAGCATTAACCTGAGATCAAGGGCGCGAATACCTTGACTAAGTTGCTGATTGATGTTTTGGTATTGAGTTTGTACCCATGATTGGCTAATACTACCAGCGCAATAAGTTGAGGCATCGTGAGTACCAGGCAGGGTTAACTCATTGAGACAAAGGTTTTGAATACAAGGGGCAAATAATTCCATCCAATTATTAGCCCAGTGTAATACGGAAGGACGTAACACACTTTGATCATCTGCTAATCCGCCACTGCCATAATTAGGGGTTGGATAGGAACTAATTGGGTTTTGGGTATTACTAGGGAAATAACCAAGGGCGATCGTTACTACTCCATCATGAATCCATCCTACAGCAGATGTATTAGTAGTATCTGGAGTAGGATAAACAAAAAGACCATTGGGAATATTTTGCCATTCAACTAAAACCCCATAACCTGCTTCTGAGGGGACAGGCGTTGATAGTCCGTGAACTCCACTCTTTTTAGCACTAATTGTAAAGTTAAAGTTACTTACCTCCTCCAGGGTATATTCAACATCACCCGCATCATCTATACTGTCATGACCTACTGTTTCTTTAAACTCAGCATAAAATTGAGTAAAGGAATTAGGACTAATCTGAGAAGATGGATCCCACTCCATCTGGTAACTGTGGGATTTTACTTGATTGATGTTATATGGCGTAGCGTTGACAATTTGTATGTGAAATCCAGCACCCATAATAATTTTCTCCTTGATGAAGATGAGTATTGTTGACTTTTTCAAGTCGTTAATTGAGTTACAGTTAAAGATAATTACTTGAGAGGTCAGAAGTGAATAATTTAAATATTAGCCCTTTCTGTTCCTCCCCATTTACAGTCGTGCCGATTCCCACTGCCGACTGTTTAGCGATAGAATAATTAGCTTAACTTAGTGGCAATATCATCTAAATCTTGCTCTGTTAGCGTGAGAGCATTAGCCACATTTTCTGTCAGCGGCCATTGAATATCTAGGAGATTGAAATAAGCTTGAATGTGCTGAAAATAGGCTTCTTGCAGAAATTGCTTCAGGGGAGTTGTTTGCGGTTGAGAAAAAACGCCACATTCACCTTTCATGGCAAAAGTGCTGGGATTTAAGGCGAGATAATTGCAGTTTTTCACTTTCTGAATTTGACTATTAACTAATAGTGCAATTCTCGAAGATTTAGGAATATTACAAGATTGATACAAGGTAGGAATCTGCTGTAATTGCTCAATATTCCAAGCATGGGGAACAATATCCAAACTATTCCAGATTCGGCTGCTTTGATTGAGACCTGGCTCCGTATTTCCGTAGTAATCAGAAAAGGTTTGATCCCCTGGAGTTGCTCCGGCAGAAAATTGGGTATTGACGGTGATTTGTTTACCAGTATGGTTCCAGGTTGCTTGATTTTCGTACAGCCATAATGCCATTACTGGAGATAATGCACCACCTAAACTATGGCCGGTGGTAATGATTTCAATAGGTTGGTCAGATTGGCTGGGAATTTCCTGGGTCAAAAATTCTAACAGGGAGCGGTTAGAGGTATCTTTCAGGTTTTGCAGAATAGTAATTCCGGTATTTGTTCCTTCCGAAATTTTTCCGCGTTCGGGGAATTGCGTTGACCAGGAAACCATGTTATGGGTAGCAGCATCCTCCTGTAACCAGTCAAAAACTGATTTCGGATTCGTAGCAGCGATCGCAACTACCAATTGAGGGTTATTGGTTTCGGCATTTTCTCCCTTTGCCACATACATAATATTATCCCAGTTCTGATTTTTAGGATCATGATAATAAATAACAGGACCCCAAAGAATTGTCCATTGACCAATTTTTCCTTGAACCGTAGGATTGGCTAAATCTGTAATAACTTTCTCGCTATTACTGATATTAGCGAACATGGAAAGACAGAAAAGCGTTTGTTGTTGATCGTAAGTAGGCATTGAAATTTTCTCCAACTGTGAATTGATTTGTCGTATCTTAGACAAATCTAGGTAATGGTCACAACACAAATTTCACAAAAAAGGGATGACCGCTCTTTTTAACTTGATTAAGTTGACCCCAATTTACCCCATCATTAGAGGTGTAAAAATTAGCACCAGAACAGCTATTGGCGGAAAATGTAGGACAAGCATCGCTAAACAGGAAAAACTTTGATCGCTTTTTCGTAGTAAGCCTGACGATCAGCTAGTCCGTTAAGACCACCATTGACTCGTCGGGTGATTTCTTCCACCGTTGCACCGCGATCACAAAGAGCATTCATGTTATTGTTATGCCACCAAAAACCGCCACTGGTAAAAGGATAGGTGGTACTAACATAGTCAACTCCATCCATCACTTTCGGATCATGAATATAATTCGCAAAAGCTTGATAGTTACTGCGTCCCGTTAGTTGAATAACGCCTGCTCCCTTATATTTGGGACCATCTCCTGGATAAATATTTCCTAGGTCTTTCCGTCCGTTATACTCCTCACCGCTACCGAGTTCTTTCATCCATTTCAAGCCTCCACTTTCATGGGCAGTTTGGCTTAAGAAATGACACATTCGGGGGTGAGTGTTAATGTCAAAGCGATTTAAGCAAGAATTGAGGTCTGCTAATTGTCCATCGCTAATGACATTACTGTAGATAGATTCGGCTTGAGCTTTGGAGATTAAATTATTACCCCCTGGTAATTCTTTAAGTTCTAGTAAAAATTTCGCCGAAGATGCTCCCAAGGTATCCAATTCGCCTTCTTTGATTTTTTGTTTGAATTGCTCAAAGGCTTGTTTTGTTTGGGGTCCATAAATGCCATCAACACCATTAGCAGGAAGCAATCCGAGAACTTGCAAACGGGTCTGAACTTCTCGGCAAAGTTCGGAGTCTCCTGCTAAGGAATCAATGGGTTTAACGAGGTTTTGTTGAATGATGTCTTCTAATTTCATGGTGTTTATTTTCCAGTTCAGATTTTCCGATGGTGATCTTGGTTGTTTGGGCTGTTTTTGTATTTCCTGAGTCAGGAATTATAAGAGTGATAAATTGCTTGAATTTTTCATTCCTTGCAAAATTTTTATCCCGTATTTGTTCCCTCAGAAATATGACCTTGTTCTGGGTTTGTGCTAGACCAGAGAACCATATTGTGGGTATTAACATCCTCCTGTAACCAGTCAAATACAGACTGAGGATTTGTCGCTGCAATCGCCACTACATATTGAGGATTATTTGTTGTTAGATTTTGACCTTTAGCGACGCACATAATATTGTCCCAGACTTGACTTTTGGGATCGTGATCATAAATAACAGAACCCCAAACTATCGTCCATTGACCGATTTTTGTTAGGACATTAGAATCCGCCAAATCAGCTATTAATTTGTTACTATCACCGATATTAGCAAACATCGAAAGACAGAAAAGAAAGATAATTCTTTAAAAGTGTAGGAAAGTTGAAGGAACTATTGGGAGGAATTTTCGGCAAATTTATGACTGGACTTCTATGTATATCTGTACTAGCTATAGCTAAAAGTCTTACAGAGCCTGAGTTAAAGTTATGTAATACTAACAGACTACTGGACGCAAACTCCTGAAGTTCTTACGCAGATAGGGTTTAAAGCCAAATTTTTCCAATTTGACCTTTCCAGCACTATAGCTTGTTTCGGGATGGACTACAGGGCAATCGCACACAATTCTTAACATTTTTCGACTTTGGACAAGGAAAAAAAAGATTTTTTGCCTAAATTTTACCCAAATCTAATTGGGGTTGGCTGCATAAATCTAAAAATCTTGTTGGATAATATCTTGAGGCTTTTTTAAAATCAAAAAGTGCCGGCCCTGGGAGTGAGCGGGGGGAAGATTTAGGCATTTTTGCGCCCAAAAATATTCCCCCCAGCAAAACCGGGGGGAAAGTGGTAAAAAAACTGCTAATTTAGCAGTTTAAGGCTAAGTCTTGGGATTCTTTTTTCAAGAGATTAACGAGGGTTTCGTCACCATTCTCTTGAGCGATTTGTAAACGACGTTCCAGACGACGACGAATATTGTTCAGATGGATGCTAGAAAGGGTTTCCTCTTGGACAACAACAGGGGGTTTGACAACGGGCAACGGACAAGTGTTTGGGGTGACTTGCCCAGCAAGATGAGGACGGGTGCTGTAGGCAACTCCACGATACTGACGATGCAGTTTCGGTTCTAATTGGAGCATATGGCGAGGATAATGGTGATTCCAGTCTTGACCTCGGTATTTACCGCCGATATCTCCAGTCTTCATCTCCAAGGGGAGAGAATCCCTTTCGTACTTAACTCCTCGATAGGCTAACGTCATATCACCGACTCCCTGCAATGCTTTAAAGTGACTTTAATCCCCCTTGTCGTCCCTATATAGGGACAACAAATGAAAAGATCTTATTTATTATTCTGTATCTATTTTTACATTTTGTTAGGGAAATTGAAAAAACTTTATAAAAATTTAATATTTTCTAGCTGGCGATAGTATCCTTTTCTGGCTGGGTTTGGTCGCCCACCAAAGGAGCCTCTAGGGGTTTGAGGATTAATTTTGGTTGCTCGTCCTCATCGATGAGACGAATTTGAATTTGCGGGCCAGAGGTGGCTAAACGAACCACCATACCATCGACGACGGCGGTTTTCTCGATCGGTTTGCCATTGACAAACGTCCCATTTGCCCCTAAATTTTCCAATTCCCAATCATCGTGATCATCATTATGGCGGATTTCTAAGTGCCGCCTCGAAACCACAGCACTATAGAGAACTACATGATTATCCAGCGCCCTGCCGATGAGAATGGTTGATTGATCATTGTCAAATTGCCAATGTTGTAGGGGCGTGGCTTGACTGGGGTGTAAAAGAGTTAAAGTGATCACGGTGACTATTTGCGGCACGATAGGGGCGGTGGACAGGGTAAATCTTGCTGTCAAGATTCATCCTTGCCATTAAGTCTTAAGTCCTAGCAATGAATATCTCTAGTTAATTGACCAAGCCTTTTCTTTCCATTGTCTCACACTTTCCCGTTCCCTCAGAACCGACCTCCCCCAGAAAATCTAGCCCCTTCGCCCTAGTATTAATAAAACTGATGGGGTATGATTTCCACATTTTGAGCAATTTTTAACCTCTTCAGGGATAAGATAGTGCTGGTGTCACCTAAACATTGATCTATGAGCGGCTTTATTATAAAAATAATCTTGATATCGGCTTTGATTGCCCTGGGAATTAAATATCTTGCCCCTTTATTATCGATCGCTCCCAGTCCTCTTAACACTTTAATTCTGGTTTTTACTCCTTTTCTGCTCACGGTTTTTGCCCTCTGGAGACGGACAATAACTGATTAGGAATTTTTCTCCTTACTCATCATGACTTTTGGCAGCAGCCTCGGTTTAGTTCTGTTAGTCTTTTGTCTGTTGATTCTCTGGCAGATTCGACAGATTCTCTTATTATTATTGATGGCGATTCTTCTGGCTCAGATTTTAAATTTGGCTGTGACTTGGTGGCAGCGTCATCACCTCAAGCGTTCCTACGCCCTAATTATCACTCTTTTTGGCTTCTTTATTGGTATTATCGGTATGTTTGTGGGGATTATACCCGCTTTAGTCCAACAATTTCGCCAATTATTTAGTTTATTACCCCAAGCTATAGAAAGACTCTGGGGACAAGTCCATAGTCTTGAGGATTATCTCGATCCTAGTCTGGCCACTGTCTTACCTGACTTTAAAACACTGCTCGCTCAATTACAACCCCTGATTAACCAAATTGCTGGCCGGGGTTTAAGCATTTTTTACGGTACTTTCGGCATTATCCTCAGCTTACTGCTAATTGTTGCCCTGGGCTTGATGATTCTCGCCGATCCTGCCGCTTACTACCGTTGTTTTCTGCGTTTATTTCCTGCTTTCTACCGTTCTAGGGTACGATCGATCCTAGAACAGTGCGATCAAGATTTAAAAGCTTGGCTGAAAGGGATTTTCTGTCATATGTTGATTATGACCTTGGGCAGTTGCCTGGGTCTATCCCTGATCGGCATTCCCCTCGCTTTTTCCCAATCTATTCTCGCGGGATTTCTCACCTTTATCCCCAACCTCGGGCCAGTTTTAAGCACGATTTTACCCTTTTCTATCGCCCTTCTGGAAGCTCCCTGGCAACCCTGGGCGGTTTTACTGCTCTACAGCAGTATTTATCTGTTAATTCAATATTTCGACCGTCATTCACCGCTGCCGATTTTAACAGTGCGGTCGCTCAAGCTCTTACCCGCTTTTACCCTGTTGGCCCAGTTGTTTTTCGCCTCGATTTTTGGCTTTTTAGGGCTATTTCTGGCGGTTCCCCTGACGCTTATCGGTCGTATTTGGCTAAAGGAAGCTTTGATCGAGGATATTCTCGATCATTGGCCGATTGGGGATAAAAAATACTAAACTGGGGATCTAGGATTCGAACCTAGGAAATGGCGGGACCAAAACCCGCTGCCTTACCGCTTGGCTAATCCCCATTGCACAGACCTTTTTAATATTAGCATTTATCTCCCCGGTTTTGTCAAGAAGTTTATAAAAATTTTTTACTTAGGGCTTGCGGCAAAAAGTTTTTCGTGGGGGCAGGGTGTGGGGTGTGGGGTGTGGGGTGTGGGGTGTGGGGTGTGGGGTTTGGGGTTTGGGGTGTGGGGTGTGGGGTTTGGGGTGTGGGGTGTGGGGTTTGGGGTGTGGGGTAGGGTTGATTCATGAATCAACCCTACTATGAATCAACCCTAGGGTTTGGGGTATAAGGAGAAAAATCTATGGATAATAGCCGACAAAACTGGTACATTGTCCAAGAAAATACCGGAATTTGTCAGATTATAGCCCTAGAAAACGGAAAAACCCCAGTCAATGGTCAATACTGGGGTCTTTTTGCCGAGCGGGGAGAAGCGATCGCCCGTCGGGTGGGTTTAATTCGAGCGGGCAAATGTCAACCTATTGTTTAGCGGTATTGGTGGGCGTTTTTTGGCCTTCAGTGATTTCTTTTTCCAAGATTTCAAAAGCCTTCTTGAATTGAGGATCCTGGAAGGTTCCCACCCGATCCCTTTCCTGTTGAAGATTTTTGCGATCTTCCTCGCTCAGTTCCGACTCCACATCAGGATGAATACCATCTTTATTGATGTCGCGTCCTTTGGGGGTAAGATACTTGGCAATTGTCACCGCTAATCCCGAACCGTCACTGAGATTGCGTACCGATTGCACTAATCCCTTACCAAAGGTTTTCGTACCGACAATAACCGCCCGATCATGATCCTGTAAAGCTCCGGAGAGAATTTCACTAGCACTGGCGGAACCCCCATCGACGAGGACAACCAGCGGTTTATTAGTCAAAGCTTGATTGTTGGCCCGTTGACGTTCCGTCACCCCTTTGCGATCGACCGTAGAGACAATTAAACCATCAGGTATCCACATCCGAGCGATTTCGATGCTGGCGTAGAGTAAACCGCCGGGGTTAGAACGCAGATCGAGAATATAACCCTTCACCTCTTCGGTTTCCAATTCGCGAATCGCTTGACTCATATCGCCACTAGCTTGGGCGCTAAATTGATTAAGACGGATATAACCGATTTTACCGATCGGGGTGTTTTCCGTGTGGGCGCGCACCGGGTGAATTTCAATTTTGGCCCGGGTAAGAGTCAATTCTTTCTTCTCCTCACCCCGTTGAATCGTGATCTTAACGCTTGTCCCCACTTTGCCGCGGATCATGCTCACCGCTTGATCGAGTTCCATGCCTTCGGTAGATTTACCATCGATAGAAATAATCACATCTTTAGGCAGCACACCAGCTTTAGAAGCGGGAGTGTCTTCAATGGGTGAAACCACGACTAACTGCTTAGTTTTCTCATCTTTGGTCAGTTGAATCCCTACCCCGGTCAATTCTCCCGATGTATCGATCTTCATATTGTTAAACTCTTTGGGATCCATAAAACGGGTATAGGGATCATTGAGAGTTTTCAACATCTCGCGGATAGCGGTGTATGCTTCCTCTTGATTTTTGTAGGAACGATTTAAATACTGATTGCGGATGGCGTTCCAGTCCGATTGATTAAAAGTGCCATCTAAATAAGTGCGGTTGATGATCTGCCAAACCTCATCAACGGTTTCCTTGGGACTTTCCTGAAAAAAAGCTTGACTTTGAGAGAGACGGAATCCCGCCCCCGTGACGGCGACGGTAGACAGGACCACTGCTGTAGCACCGAGAACAAGTCCGCGTTTGTTGATAACCATAGGTAATTTTCGGATAAATTAGGCTGTTCTTGCCAGAACGCTCTTTCTGGCTGACCGTCGAAATATCTTGGCAAAAAGGAGCGTTTAGGTTTACTGGAGACAGACAAAAGAACGCCTGTAGACTACTACTGTTATAACATTTATTATCTCTTTCTTTGTCAAACTGATTACTTGAGTAGCGATCGAGTTGCCAGCAGCCCACCTTGCGACCTAAGATAACAGCAAAACTGTCCTGGATTTTCCCTATGAGCGATCAAATCCTTTCTTCCCTCTCCCTAGAACAAAAACGACAAAACCTGCGCCACCAAAGGCGATCAAAGGTGTGGCAAGCCCTAGGTCGCTTTCTGGTGGTTAGTGGTTTAGCGACGGGATTAGCTTGGGGGATGACTTCGCCCTATTGGACAATTACCAAGGCCGGACAGGTGGAAATCGAAGGCACGGAATTAATGTCGCCCGAGTCGATTCGTGCTTGGCTAAAATTAAGCTATCCTCTGTCTCTCTGGGAATTACCTACCCATCAATTGCGAGAAAAATTAGCGGCTATTCCCGCTATTGCCGACGTTAAGATCGAGCGGCAATTATTACCCCCGAAAGTGATTGTTTCTATTCAAGAAAGAAAACCTGTTGCCCGTTGGCGTTCTCATCAACAGCAAGGCTTTTTAGATGCCACCGGAACGATAATTCCTCAAAACTATTATGGTCGAACTCTGCCCAAAACCCAATTACCTAGCTTAGAAGTGCTTGGTTACGACCGACAATATCAACAACAGTGGCAAAAAATTTATCCCTTAGTTGATAACTTATCGATTCAAGTTACCGCCATCGATTGGCGCAATCCTAGTAATCTTGTACTAAAAACTGAACTGGGACAGGTCTATTTAGGTTTTTATAAAGATAGATTGCCCGAAAAATTAACCGCTCTCGTACAATCGCGGCAATTGTCATCCAAGATACCTCTAGCGCGAATTCTCTACATTGACCTGAGCAATCCCGATGCTCCCACTGTACAATTAAAACCGCAGCCAGCCCCTATCGTTGCCAAAGTAACGGCAACTGGTAGGGATTAACTGGAATTAATCAGCAAATAACCGCAATTATTCCCTTTATGTATTGCCAAAAACCCCAAATTATGATTTTCTGAACCAGAAACTGATAATGTAGATACTGGAACCGACATAATATTAGTGATAGTGTTAACATTGCATCTCTAATTCATCAAATCAATAACAGAATCTTGTACTAAGAGTGTTCCAATTCCAATGACATCGATTAATGAAATCGTTCCCACCTATCCCAATCTGAACAGTAACGATTATGCCAGTTCAGCTATGAGCGAAGATAATCATTACTCTCAGAATAATGCTGGAGTATTATTTACTCGCCCCCATGAATCACAGATGACACCCCGAGAAGAAAGTCGTAGTAATCGCATCGTGCCAAGCAATGTCGCCAAGATCAAGGTGATCGGGGTCGGCGGTGGGGGCTGTAACGCCGTTAACCGCATGATCGCCAGTGGCGTGACCGGAATCGAATTTTGGGCAATTAACACCGACGCCCAAGCCCTAGCCCACTCCTCCGCCCCCCAGAGGTTACAAATCGGGACAAAATTAACCCGCGGCCTAGGGGCGGGCGGCAATCCAGCGATCGGACAGAAAGCGGCGGAAGAATCTCGGGATGAAATCGCCCAAGCATTGGAAGGAACCGATCTAGTCTTTATTACCGCCGGCATGGGCGGCGGCACGGGAACGGGAGCCGCTCCAATTGTGGCCGAAATTGCCAAAGAAATCGGCTGTTTGACCGTGGGAGTTGTGACCCGTCCCTTTACCTTCGAGGGTCGTCGTCGCACTAATCAGGCCGATGAAGGGGTGGGTGGTTTACAAAGTCGGGTCGATACCCTGATTATTATCCCCAATAACCAGTTATTACAGGTAATACCCGCCGACACGCCCCTACAGGAGGCTTTTCGCGTCGCTGATGATGTGCTGCGCCAAGGGGTACAGGGGATCTCGGACATTATCACTATCCCTGGTCTGGTGAATGTGGATTTCGCCGATGTGCGGGCAGTGATGGCCGATGCGGGTTCGGCCCTAATGGGCATCGGCATCGGTTCCGGAAAATCTCGGGCTAAGGAAGGAGCGATCGCTGCTATTTCCTCGCCGTTACTGGAATCCTCGATCGAAGGTGCGAAAGGCGTAGTCTTTAACATCACTGGTGGTCAAGATCTAACCCTACACGAAGTCAATGCCGCCGCCGAAATTATCTATGAAGTGGTGGATCCCAACGCTAATATCATCTTCGGGGCAGTAATTGACGAGAAAATGCAGGGAGAAGTCAGAATTACCGTCATTGCCACCGGTTTTTCCGGCGATTCCCCCTCTCGTCCCACCAGTAGCAAGGTGGTGATCAATGCCCCCGCACCCAGTCCGGCCCCGACTCCCGAACCACCAAAACCGGCGGGATTAGATATCCCCGAATTCTTGCAACGTCGTCGTCCTTTTGATCGCTAACCGCCTATGACTGCCATTGCCCTCACCATCGCCGGTTCCGATAGTGGTGGCGGCGCGGGAATTCAAGCGGATTTGAAAACCTTCGCCTTCCACCGAGTTCACGGCACCAGCGCCCTTACCTGCGTTACCGCCCAAAATACCCTAGGGGTCGAGCGCATCGAGTCCCTAAGTCCAGAAATGGTAACGGCCCAAATCGATGCCGTGGTCGGGGATTTTGGTGTGCAAGCGGTCAAGACAGGAATGCTGTTTAGTAGCGAGATTATCGAAGCGGTGGCCGAGGCGATCGAGCGCTGGCGTTTAACCAGTTTAGTGGTGGATCCGGTTATGGTTTCGCGGGTAGGAGCCAAATTAATTGATGATCGGGCTATAGATAGTCTTTTTGATAGTTTAATTCCTCTGGCTTCGATTATTACCCCTAATCGTTACGAAGCACAGCTTTTAAGTGGCATTGAGATCAATAATTTTGAGGCGATGAAAGCGGCCGCCGAAATTATTTTCCAGAAGTCGGCCACACCAGTATTAGTGAAAGGTGGCGGCATGAAAGGCCGGCTGCGTGGGGTTGATATCTACTTTGATGGGGAGGAATGGGAAACTTTTAAGACCAGAAGCGTCGAAACCAATAATACTCACGGGACTGGTTGTACCCTATCGGCAGCGATCGCCGCTAACCTCGCTTTGGGTGATGACCTGAAAATAGCGGTGAAAAAAGCCAAGGATTACGTTACTAACGCCCTCGATCATTCCCTCCCTATCGGTCAAGGAACCGGTCCTGTGGGCCATTTTTACCGCTTAAAAGCCCTAAATTAGTCAATTCATCGAAAATTTTGGGTCTGAAACCCCGTCGTTCTACGACGGCTTTACTGTTAAATATTAGAACATTTACGAAATATATGCTAAAATGTGAGACATGGAAAAAGCCTATTCGTTTCGATTAGACCTCTTGCATAAATCCGAAAACAAACGATAGAAACAATAATGGGAGGGACTTTCAGTTAATTATTTATTAGTAGTTGATAATCTTCAAAAATGTTGCTGTACAAGGATCGACTTAAGACTTTTGCAAGAGGTCTATTTTACCCCACACCAACACAAGAGTCGCTATTGCGGCGCACTTTGGGCTGTGTAAGATTGGTTTACAATAAGGCACTCCATCTCAGAACACAAGCATGGTACGAAAGACAAGAAAGAGTAGGATATACTGAAACTTCTTCAATGCTAACCGATTGGAAAAAACAAGAAGAATTAGAGTTTTTAAACGAAGTTAGCTGTGTACCTTTACAACAAGGGTTAAGACATTTACAAACAGCTTTTACTAATTTCTTTGCTGGTCGTACTAAGTATCCTAACTTTAAGAAAAAACATCAGGGAGGAAGTGCCGAATTTACCAAATCTGCTTTTAAGTTCAAAGACAAACAAATCTATTTAGCTAAATGCACAGAACCTTTACCTATTCGGTGGTCAAGACAAATACCAGAAAGCTGTGAACCAAGCACAGTAACAGTCAGATTACATCCTTCTGGACGTTGGCATATTTCAATAAGATTTGATGACCCAACGATTAAGCCTTTACCAGTAACAGATAAAGCCATTGGAATTGACTTAGGAATTAGTAGCCTCGTGATTACCAGCGATGGCGATAAAGTATCTAATCCCAAGCATTTTAAAAAGCATTATCGGAGACTGCGAAAAGCACAAAAAAATCTTTCTAGAAAACAGAAAGGGTCAAAAAATCGGGAAAAAGCAAGAATCAAAGTAGCAAGGATTCACGCTCAAATCACCGATAGCAGAAAAGACCATTTACATAAGCTAACCACTCAATTAGTTCGTGAAAACCAAACGATTGTGGTTGAGAACTTAGGGCTCTTCTCGACTTTGTGTGATAATTTTTGCTTATGAAATCGTGAAATGTTTACTGGGAAAGACTTTTAGGACTATTTTGTTAAATAAACTATCAGTATAGACCTCATTTCCACACAGAAACCAGAAGAGCCAACTTAGCCGTCAAGAATATGGTCAAAAACCCGAAATTATCTCAGGCAATATCTGACGTTAGTTGGGGAGAAATCACTCGACAATTAGCCTACAAATGCCGTTGGTATGGGAGAAATTACATCGAAATAGATAGATGGTTTCCTAGCTCTAAAAGGTGTAGTAATTGCGGGTATATTGCCCTTGAAAATGCCGTTAAATGTTCGAGAATGGGACTGTCCAGACTGTGGGACTCACCATGACCGAGATATTAACGCTAGTAAAAATATTTTGGCCGCAGGGCTTGCGGTGTCAGTCTGTAGAGCGACCATAAGACCAGAACAGAGTAAATCTGTTAAGGCAGGTGCGGAACCCCGCAAGGGAAAGAAGCAGAAACCTAAATCGTGAGGTTTGGGAATCGCCGTCCGTTTTACGGCGGCGAGGATGTCAAGGGTAATGATTCGGTAGTAGTGGCGTAGCTCTCTTGCTTACCTGGTATGAATTGTGTAAAATATTTATTAATAAAAATAATTGGAACCCGCTCAGTCTTTAAACCTCTAGCTTGATCGGTTCTTCGTTACTTGGTATGGTTCAATAGGGTGGCATAAATCGACTAAATCCTTATCTGACAAGAGTTCTATTGATTAGTTCGTTCTAGATCGAAAACAATTGACAAAAATCGCATCAAAGTCCTTCTCTATAAGGGTTTCATCTCTTATAATCCTGTCCGTTGCATAGCACAAACCGAAGAACCAAATTTAGTTGGCAATTTTTCGGACATCGAGTCCTCAAATTGCCGCCCCCTGCACCTTCCCCACTGGTGCGTTGCTGAGGGTGGGGACTGATGCAGGTTCGTTCAACTCGACTTGATATTACTGGACTTCCCCCGTATAAACATACTAGCTATGGCTAAAAGTCTTACAGAGCCTGAGTTCAAGCCATACAATACCAATGAACTACTGGACACAAAATCCTGAAGTTCTTACGCAGATAGGGTTTGAGGCAAAAATTTTCAAATTTGACCTTTAGACCATTATAGCTTGTTTCGGGGCAGAAAATCAGCAAAAACATGGCTACAGAGGGAATCCCTTACTCTAGAGATTAATGACACTATCTGTTAAAATCAGGTTAGCGATCACTATACAGCCAACTCTACGGAATCGCTCTACTCCAGATACAGTCAACGGTACAGCCATTTTCAAGGGAAAAATGTACCCAGTAGCCTCTTTTCAATTTTTTCTGAGAAGCGACCTGCAGTAAGGGTTTTGTTAATTTTTTAGTATTTCTGTATGGGGGAAGTCCAGATATTAAGGCTGAAAGAAATTTGTTGCGACAAACTCGCCAACAGCTAACCCCATGTTAAAAGAATCAATACAAGCCTCACGGACGTGAACCCCGCCAAAAATACGGCTGAGGGCATCTTCCATTCCCGCTTGATGGAAGCTATCGAAATCACGAACGACACCGGGAAGTTCTTGGGAGACAGCACTAAACACATAGTCGTCACCAAAATATTCGGTCATCACTCCAGCAAATGCTCCCCCCATGGCAGAATGCCCTGACATATAATCCGGGAAAGGTGGCGAATTAACCCCAATTAAATTTGACAGCAAGGGTTTCCAATTGGGATCGCCCACAGTAGCAGCTATCCCGTCATTAGCCGCAAATCCTCCGGCAATTATGTCATCAGGGCGAGGTTGGAGTTCAGTGTATTTCTCTTTCCAAGCGACGATTACCGCATCCGCCAGCGCGGTATTTAATG
>NZ_JACJSW010000061.1:0-13849 GCF_014698375.1 Microcystis flos-aquae FACHB-1344
AATGGGGTGGTCGAGGGAATCAACAATAAACTTAAACTAATAAAACGGAGAGGCTATGGCTTGAGAAACTTTCGGAATTTTTGGGTTAGAAGTATGTTATCTTGGCATCTTGTATGTTGATTTAGCATAAAGGGTAACGAAGAGCCGGTGCTTATTTATCCTCAAATAGGTTATGTAAAACTTATCCAATCAACGGGATTGAATAATCAACTATCTTTCCTTTGCTGTCCCCTAACTTTTTCAGCAAGCCCTAATTTAAGTGCGATTGCCCTGCTCCGCCTCTCAATCTTTATGCAAAAAATCTGGCAACCATAAGCCGATTAATATTACCAAGCCAATGATGACTAAGGCAACACTATAGGTGATCGCTTCATTAGAATTAAAGTTAGTCGGCATGATGAATTTAATTCCCCCCTATTAAGATAGACTGCTCACTCCCAAAGTAATACAGAAGGTAAAGACTTAGGATGAGCCAGACGCAGAAATTGGTAGCCAATACCGGACAAACCCTGAAAGAAACAGGGATTAAACACGGATGTCGGCAAATCAGCAAATAGTTCATATTTGCCGGTTTGAGAAGCTCGATTGACGACTCGACTTGCTAATTCTTGAGCAGCACTGTACCATTGCGGATTAGACAGTGTATGTGCAGCGACCCACATAACTTCACAGCGACCTAAATTGCCACAGCACAAATGATCCACTTGCTGCAAGGGAGTCTCTTGGGTTGTCTTGAGAGCCGCTTCAATATTAGCCAGAATTTCTTCAGTTTTATAGCTAGATAAACCGCCTAAACGTCCTAAACCAATACCAGGCGCTCCGTAGCACCAAGTTGACCAAAACACTGGCGCAGCCGAAGGCTCCTCAGTTGGGATGATTTGACGCCAATTCCCAAATTCTTGGAAAAATTTGCTATTTTCATAGGCGATCGCCTGTTGTGCGCCCCTTGAATAAGCCGAGTCTTGAGTCACTTCATAGAGTCGTAAAAGCGCATAGGCAATTCCGGCGGCCCCATGAGAGAAGCCAGTCAATGGTTTATAGGTATCTGATTTCTCGTTATAGCGCAAATCACAAAATTTCAGCAGATGTTGACCACAGGCTTGAGCCTTATCCAAAACAAAATTTGTCCCCGTATCCTGATAAAGAGCTAAAAGGGATAAAACTGTCCCAGCAGCACCCTTAACTATATCGAAATTAGTATCTTTATCAATAATCTCTTGGCTCATAAATTGAGCAACTTTTTGTGCTTCTTGAGAGAGATGGGGTAAATCGAGAAATTGTCGGATTTTGACGAGACAATAAATAATCGCCCCCAGTCCTACGCCGCCGCCGATGCCAAAGTTATCGGCAAAAATTTTGATTGCTTCAGCATCCGCATTTTGTAAGAAGCTTTGTAAAGATTGAAGAGACTTAAGGCTTAACTTCTCAAATTTACTGTCCCCTGTCACACGAGCTAAGGCGGCAAAAAAGACAGCAACACCGCAATTGCCATCATAGAAACTTTCTCCCAAAGGTTGTAGCTGAAATCTCTCTGCTTTCGGAACAAAAGCTAAACTAATCCAAGAAAGACTACCATCAGAACCAATAATTCCCTGGTCTTCGATTTCTTGAGCAATCTCTATTGCTTTGGTAACAAACTGGTCGCCAGTCAACAGAGTCTTAGTAATTTCTTCCTGATTTTTAGACTCAATTTTGCTTCTTTCTGAGGAGAAACTTCCAGTAATTTTTGACTGAAAGGCCAACTGAATAATTCTAGATTGTTGAGCTAAGTCAGTTTCATTCATCCGTTTTAATCGTTGTTCAACTTGATTAAAACATGATCCTTTAAAATACTCCGGTATAGTCTGTTCACCACCTAAGTTGAGGTCATCGCTTACCGTAGCAGCACTAAAATAGGGAACATCTCCTAAGGAGATGGCTTGAAGTTCCATCTCTAGAATAGGCCAAGCTTGAGGTTTATTTTGGTTATTGAGAAAAGCCCGGCTCAAGATATCTGCTTCAATACTCCACTCTAGTCCATGTTTGAGAAATTCTGCCCCTCGCGTCTTATTGAGAACAGCGCCATAAACTTTGGTGGAACGGAACAGAAATCTGACTACCTGTGTCTGGAATGGCGATAAAGGTCCATTTGCTGCTAATAGGTTTTCCTTCTGTTCAATCAAGAAACGGTATACTTGTTCGAAGCCTGTAATCAATTCTTTTAGATAATCATTCGGGTAAAGTGGCTGTGAATTAAGCATAGGAACATTAGCTTGCAGAGGTCTATCTATTTTCTCCTGTGCTAAATACATATCGTCGGTGTTGATCGATTTCCAGACAGGAAATGGTACCGGCATAGGTTGAATATCAATACTACCCAATCCACTAACATCATAAGCGACAGAAGTGTCGATATTAAACTCCCAAGTCGGTAACAATGCCGTGCGTAAGACTGAATCAGACAATTGATTCATCGCTGCTTCTCCGGCTGTTTCATCTTCCGAATCTTCCATCCATTTAGCTTCATGGTGCATGATTGTTTCTAGATCAATCATCACCAGTTGATCGCCGTAGGCAATTAAATTCTCGTGGTGAAAATCATTTGCTCCTAGAAAATATAACAAACATAACAATCTTCCCGCCTGTAAATAAAAACGTTTAGCAGCGGCGGTATCTTGACAAGGTTTTTGTTCAATGTATTCGCTCCATCCATAGGTTTGTTTATCTAAAATCCGAAGAATTTTCAGGGGAGATTGTGCAGAACTTTCTAAGTTTTCTAATTGTTGATTTAACCAAGATAAAAGTTGGTTAAAAGCTATGTCAACCCCTATTTTTTTCGGTTTATAAACTAACTTTAGCCCCGAGGCAAAAGTTAGCACGATCACAGAACGTCCTTGATGATGAAGATCAGACAAGTCCGGCTTAATTTCTTTAATTTTTCCTAGCTGATTTTCTGATATTTTAGAATCAATCGAATCATTTATCTGGGAAAATTCTCCCTTAATTTCTAATAAATCATTTTCCAGTCTTTCTAGAAATTCTGCCGTTGACTCAACCCAAAAATCAATAGTGGTTGCAATAAACCTACCTAATACGGGATATTTTTGAAAAAAACCCAAGAATCCATCTGATAATAATTTATCAACAAAAGCTAGATATTTTTTGTTACCTGATGTAGTTTTATTGTTCGGAATTATTAAATTGAGCAAGTTTTTCCCGAGGGGACGAGAATGAGAAAACTCAAAATCTAAAGTTTTTACTAAAAGATAAAAAAGTCTTTGGTAAAGACCATCTTCTAGACTTAGATAAGCAGATTCTTCCAATCGTTTTAAAGGCAAATTTTCGTCAGATAATGATTCTACTCCTAAGCGAGCAAGAAGTTTTTGTCTTCCAACCAGAACCAAAGGTAAAAAAACATCTTCAAAGGGTTTAGGGTCATTAGAATCTCTGGGCAAGGGTTCGAGATTTTCTTGGGTTAATTGTACAACTGTTTCTATAATCTCAGCTAGGGTTAAAGCCCAACTGGGTAAGGAGTAAGTTTCAGGTTCTAATTCTGTGCCAAGTACTCGCAAAACTGTATCGCACGACCAACCATTCCACTCCAGACGTTTGTAAAATTTATCCCAATCTCCAGAGGCACTGACTTTACACCAATGATTGAAACGAGTATTTGCTATCTCTTCATTAAATGGGCTTGAGATAGTCGATGTTGTTTGATGACTGAGACGTTCAGAAATAAACGTAGCTTGACAGACGATCTTAGCTAATTGTGGTTTTAAATCAGATGGGATTGCGCTCACAAAAAAAGCCTCCTTCTTTTAATTTTCATCAGATAACTTACTATAACACTTTAGAAACACCTCTAGATTCTTTAATTGACATCATATAGCTTGCCATTCGCCGTTTAACAAAACTCAACATGGCTGGATTATCCTTGGATACTGTCCACATTCCGTAGGGGATATGGCTACTATACTGGATTTTAATCGACTCGGCTAACAAAGGAATGCCACGCCCGACCTTTTGTAGCTCTTTCTTGACAAAAAGGCTAGTGTAGCGGATTGTATCTGGTGCAAGACGATGGGTTATCATCCAGCCGATGACTTCTTTTTGATAACGAAGTCCTAAACTGTTGAGTGGCTCGATTTTGTCTTCCTCTTCTGAAAAAGGTGAAAGAACTTCTGGATACCACGCCTGAGTATTTTGTTTTTCTAAAATGCTACTTCGTTCTACTTCTGTTAAATCAGACCAAGGAAAGATTGTAAAACCAGCAGGTAAACTATATTTGTGTACCCAGGATGCTTTAATCATCTCCTCTGGGAGCGCTTTACAAATTAACACCCGTAACTCTGGCGGTGTCCAACCTGCTTTTTTCAGTATATGTTCTAAAGCCAGAGTTGTCGTTTGGTCGCTTGTATAAACTAATTCAACATACCGACAACCTCGTTGCTTAAACACCTGCTCTAAATGCGCGAGTAAGGCTGTGCCAATCCCCTGACAACGATAGGGGGATTCAACAAAGATGGAGAGGATGATAGCTGCTTCTTCTTCAGGGTAAAGCCTAGCCAGACCCAAGCCAACCGGTTTTTGCTCAACACTTGCGCCAATGGCAACAAGAGAGTCTTCAAACTGCAAACTTTGTAAAGCAGGTTGATAAGAGGGAAAGGTCATTTCCAAATATTGAAGCCAAGCCAACCCCTTTAATTCAGTTAATGAATAATTAACCATTCTGTTGGATACAATGTTAATCTTCGATCTGATAAAAATTAAAAGCGGATTTGGTATTAGACCAATAAGGGAAACCTCGATTAACTGTACCTATTGCCAAGAAAGCACCAAAAGTGTTGATCTTTTTCAGCAAGGTATTTTTCGAGGTTTCCAGAAAGCTGATTTTAACAAGTAGCAACCCAGCATTTGCGGCTAACAATGATACAAACAGTGAGTCGTGTATTTAAGTTACAACCCCCGCCCCGGCGGCGACCGCCAGCTACAGCTTCTAACTCTTGTTCGCTCAGTTCCGCATCTCCCTTCTTGGTGTTAAGAAACTCATTAGCTTCGTCAAGAGTGAAGTTGCAGCCATTCTCTTGTCCTAGTCTGACGGCGGTTTCGACAAAGCTGTCGCGATCTTCAGCCGCGCCTAACATAGCTTGAAGCTCTTCGCTATTGCGAGCGATTTCATAAAATCTTTCGACATCTGGTTGACTCATGACTGTGTTCTCCTTAAGTCTGTGGGTGATTCAATCTTTTCTTGATTCACACTGACAATAGTAACCTCGGTCAAAAGGCTTGCCAATCGGGAAAAGTTCAGATAAATTCAGGACTCTAACAATCAAAGAACTCAGAGAAAGTCATGTAAAGTGAGTAGCGAGGGTCTTCACCTCGACATTTTTAGATAAATCACGCCGTGAGGATGAGGAGGTAGAGTGCTTTCGTTCAATCCAACTGTCTGGCTACCAATCTGGCAAATAATCCTTCTTGGCTAACCAATTGGTCAAATGTTCCGATTTGAACTATGCGCCCACCTTCAACTACATAAATTCTATCAGCATTGTGAATGGTACTCAGACGATGGGCAATGACGACGCGAGTAGCTTTCAACCTATCTAAGCTTTCTGTAATGATCAATTGGGTTCGATTATCTAAAGCGCTGGTAGCTTCATCCATCAAAATAATTTTGGGTTTCATTACCAAGGCCCGCGCAATCAAAAGCCTTTGTTTTTGCCCACCGGAAAGGTTAGTTCCCCCCTCGCTAATTACAGTATGCATTCCCATGGGCATTTGTTTGATATCTTCTGAAAAACCCGCCATTTGTGCAGCTTCCCAAGCTTCTTCCAAGCTAACCAAAGCCCCTGCTGTAATATTGTCAAATAGCGATCCGGCAGAAATACGAACATTCTGGAGAACAACGCCCAATTGCCGTCGAACTGCTTGAATGTTCAAGCCTGCTAAATCCTGTCCATCATAATAAATCGTGCCGCTGAGAGCCGTTTCAAAGCCTAACAATAAACGAAAAATAGTAGATTTTCCACTGCCACTCGGTCCAACGATCGCCACAAATTCCCCAGGTTCAATGGAAATGCTCACATCTTCTAGAATCAATGGCCCATCTTCTCGATAGCGAAAGGTGACATGACTTAAAGTTATCTGTCCTGTTAAACGGCCCGGATCTGCTTTAGTAGGATCTGACTCAGGGGCAGATGTTAAAATTGGCTGAATTCTCTCCCATAAAGGAACAATCCCCAAAATATCAGTTAAGGTATTGCTCAAATCTGTTGTCCCCCCTAAAAAAGTGCCAAAGGCCGAATTAAAGGCGAGAAATCCTCCTACCGTCAGTTTAGCCGTAGCGGCTGCCCCCTGAGCTTCACCCATTTGAATAAAGAGAATTGCAAACCAGAATATCCATACTGAACTGATTAAGGAAAGGGCTTCATTAAAAACCGTTACACTGTCATCAAGGCGCTTGATGCTGGCTTGCAATTTGATTCTTTGACTATATTGTTTTGCCCAAGCAGCAAAAGCTCTTTGTTCGGCGGCAGCAACGCGGAGTTTAGCCACCCCATTAATCAGTTCTACTGTTAACCCAGTAATTTGACCATCAATGTTTTCTTGTAATCGTTGTTTTTGAATAATCTGTTTACTCGATACGAAGGTGATTAGGGCAACGAGAATAGATAAACCGATGGCAATAAAAGTTAAGGGAACACTATAAACAAACATCAAGGCGAGGTTAATTAGAGAAAATACAGCACTCAACAACGTGCGTTGCGTTGCTCCACTCAATTCTCGGCGAATTTGACTGATTCCCATCAGACGATTTAATAAGTCACCGGAGGCATATTTGCGAAAAAAGCTGGGGCTAAGTTTGAGGAGTCGCTCCCACACCGCAGGCTGTAAATTACTATCGGCTACATTTTCTATCCGTATGGTTATAATTCCTTGGGCTAAACCAAAGATAGATTTACCAAAGGCTGCCGCAATTAAAGCTAAACCCAGTTGTCCCAAGAGAAGGCGATCGCTATCAGGAATAGCATTATTAATTAAAATTGCCGTTGCTTGTGGCGTAACCATTCCCAGTAGGCTACCTACTAATCCAAGTAAGATGAGCCAGAGTAGATCTTGCTGATGACCTTTAATGCCAAAATAGAAAATTTCCCAGACATTTTTCAGTAATATCGGCAAAGGCCGATAAAACATATAGGCATCGGGAGCTAGGTTAGCGGCCACTGTCGCCGTCACCGGAATGCGTTGATGGGATTCGGGAATAAACAAGACATAGTGATGCTTTTCGTCGGGCAATAAAGCAACTGGACTTTGATTGCTACCTAGGTAAGCTAATAGCGCTCCATAGTTTCCCTTCCACCAATTATGAACTAGATGCACTCGGCGAGTGGAGAATTGGGAAGCTCGAGAGATTGCCTCTAGGGGATCTTTGACTCGATGGATGTCTTCTGAACGAGCCGGGGGTAAAACCTTAATTCCTAAACTTCGTCCGACTGCTCCGGCGGCTATCAGTAGGGGGGAGCCAAGTGGCCAAAGGTCAGCTTTTTGGGGTTGCAAAACGGACATCAACTCTCCCATAGAGCTTTGCAGGGCCCTACGGTTAAGTTGTTCTCTTTGCTGAAAGCGGCTAAATTCATTTTCTGTTTCCAGTTCTTTGACCAGGCTAAAGTAGTAGAGGCAATAGCGGTGTACCTGAGCCAAACTTTTTGGTAAATCTTCTAGGTTTTCTAAGTCTTCCGTCAGACAGGTATAAACTTCAGTTGTTGTTTCTGCGGCTAAACATAGATCTGAAGCCAAAGGAATCATGGGTGAACCTGCTTCTAGTTTCAAGGCTTCACAGCCCATCCAACACATACTACCCTGATTTACTTTTATCCAAAGAATATTTTTTTCCTCTTCTCTTTTGGCAAGAAGCATCAATCCCTGGCCGGACAGCAAGGATAAAAAATGTGTATCTTGAATATAAATTCTCTCGGCTGGTAAGGAAAAAGGGCTAGGTTTTTGAGCGAGCCATTGACTAATATGGTTCAGCCAGCCTTGTAAAAGCATTCGGGCGGCTGAATCGCCATGACTGATTTGCTCAGCTAAATCTCTCAACGTCAGTTTTTCCAAGATCGCTTCTTCGAGAGCGATCGCTAAAATTCCCCATTGTTGTTCTGGGGAAATGCCTCTGACTAATTCTGAACCAAAAAGAGCTTCCCCGGCTTGAATGGTAAACATATAGGAGCGAGTCTTGGTAAGCTGAGATGCTTCCAGTTGCAGTGCAAATAGGAGTAGCGATCCTGAACGCACCACCCAGAATGTGTCCGGCCAATCTAACAGGAGAGATTCATTGCTATGGAGTTGAGTAAATTTTGGCTCTTGCTCTAAATTAGACTTGCTCATTGACGTTATCCTTTGTCCTTTCTGTACTAATTAAACGAGTATAGATTCCCTCTTGAGAGCGCAATTGTTCATGATTTCCCCGTTGTACCACTTTCCCCTTATCTAAAACAATAATTTCGTCACAGTCTCGAATAGTACTGAGTCGATGAGCGACAAGAATACAAGAACAACCTCTACGCCGCAGATTGCGATCGATGATCAACTCAGTTTCTGCGTCTAAAGCACTTGTCGCCTCATCTAAGACCAGCAAAGCCGGATTTCTCACCAATGCCCTAGCGATTTCTAATCTTTGGCGTTGTCCGCCACTCAAGTTCATTCCTCCCTCACTTAATTGGCTGTTATAGCCACCTGGAAGGTTAAGAATCAGTTCATGAATAGCTGCATCTTGACAAGCTTTAAATAAATCAGCATCGGGAACCGTTGAATCCCAAAGGGTTAGATTTTCCTTGATCGTTCCTGCGAATAAAAATATCTCCTGTTCTACCATAGCTAAAGAATTAGCGAGGATAGATCGAGGAATTTGGCTTCGCTCGATACCATCTAAAAGGATTTCCCCTGACCAAATTGGATAGAGTCCTGTGATCAATTTGGCCACCGTTGATTTCCCTGATCCACTGCCCCCCACTAGGGCGATTCTTTGTCCGGGTTGTAAAGTAATACTCAAGTTTTCAATGAGTGGGGTATCAAAGCGACTGTAGCCGAAAGTTAGATTTTGCAACTCTAATTTTCCAGATAAACGAAAAGAGATTCTATTAACTGTAACTGAGGCAGCCGCATCTTCTGATTGGGCAGATTTTGCTATGGGATCGATGGGGTTTTCTAACACATCATCCAGACGCATTAGGTCGGATTCTAAGTCTTGTAAAGTGCTACCAAAATTGACTAAATCATTAATCGGCTTGAGAAATTCATTAGTCAGAGATTGATAAGCGACTAACATACCAATACTGAGGCTACCCGCCATCACCCGCCAGCCTCCAATCAAGAGGATTAAGCTGGTAGCAAGGGCTGTCAATAGTGCAGGTAAAGCATTGAGAATCTGGGTAGCCAACGCTAACTGCTGTTGAGAGTTAAGGCTTTTAGTATAATAGCCAGCAAATTTTGTAAATAAATCTGATTCTAACCCACTTGCTTTTACGGTTTCGATCGATTGAATTCCACCAATAGCAACGCCGAAAACTTTGCCAATTTCTTGAGAAACTCTGATGTTGGTATCAATGCGATTGCGAGATAAAGTCTGTAATGCTAAGAAATTTAAGGCGGCAAAAATAATAGTAATTACTGTCAGTACCCAATCATAGAAAGCCATTAACAAAGCATAAAAGACAACCATAAAGGTATCAATAACGGTTGTGGCTAGTTTTCCTGAGAGGATGGTTGCTATATGGTCGTTGAGTTGAGCTCGACTACTAATTTCCCCAGCATAGCGTTGGGCATAAAATCCGATGGGTAAACGCAGTGTATGCCAAAGAAACTGTCCTGACATTGAGACAGAGAGCTTGATCAACAATCGTCGTAAGTAGAGGAGACGTAAACGAGCTAAAAGTCCTTGTAATACGGTAGTGATTAACATTCCCAAAATTAGAGGACGAAGCCATTCATAGCGGTTTTCTATGAGCAAATCGTCCGTAAAAACTTGAGTAAAAGCAGGTATGGCTAGACGTGGGATTGTTAGCAACAATCCCGCTAATAGGCAAAACAAAAGAGCTTGCTGAGAGGTTTGTAAGCGAGATGTTAAAGTTTCCAGAATATTCTTTTTTTTGCCTCCCTTCTTAAATTGTGTCCCCGGCTGCATCACCAAGACCACACCTGTATAACCCGAATCAAATTCCTGGGCTGAGATAGTTCTCGGACCGACAGCCGGATCGTTAAGATAGACTTTATCGCCTTGTATTCCTTCAACGACCAGAAAGTGATCGAACTGCCAAAAGACAATATAGGGAGGTTGCAATTCTTTAACCGAGTCGAGAGATTTTCTAAACCCTTTGGCTTCTAGTCCATACAGTCGGGCTGCTTTGAGGACATTAGAGGCTTTAGTGCCATCTCGAGACACACCGCATTCTCGACGCAGTTCGGTTAAAGGGACGATTTTGCCATAATAACCTAGAATAATCCCCAAGGCCGCTGCTCCACATTCAACAGCCTCCATTTGTAACAGGGTGGGAGTACGGGTACGCCGCTGCTTGTGGAATCGTAACAATTGAGTCTTTAACTGGCTGAGCATCTTTTTATTTAATTAGGGTTTGCGGCAAAAAGTTTTTCGTGGGGGCAGGGTGTGGGGTGTGGGGTGTGGGGTTTTACCAGTTTTGAGGTGGCCAATTACCTAATTTTCAGGGAAAAAGTGCCTAAATGTTTGCCCCGATCACTCCAATGATTGGCACTTTTTGATTGACAAAAGGTCTAAAAGTCTTACCCAACAAGGTTTTTAGATTTATTCAGCCAGCCCTAATTAAGACCTGTCAAAGAACGGAGAATCGGAATAACATAGCTGATCGGTCTTCTTTCTCCCACTTGAATCTGGATTTGTGCGGTTGTCCCACCCGATAGTTCAAGAACAGGACCTTTTGATGAAGACCACTTGTAGCCATTGTTAATGTTGTTTGAATCCCTTTCAAGCTCAGCAATCACTTGAATGCGGGGTTGCTGCCCGCTCAAGCTCTGAGCTAATTCAGGATTGCCGACTATAGTAGCGATATCCTCAGTTGTTACGGCAAAAGGGGAAACTTCAGTCACTTTTCCCAAAATTCCCCCATAACGTTCCCGTTTAATCATACTGGGTGTTATTTGAACTTGCATACCCTTCTGAATTTGTTTGCCATCTTTATCGGGAAAATAGGCAATACCGACTAAAGAGCTATCCGGTTTTTTAGTGGCAAGGGAAGCAATCCTGCTGCCTGCATTTATCACCTGACCGCTAACAATATTTACTTCTAATACTTTTCCTTCGTAGGGACTCAAAATTTCACTTTTATCTAAGATGGATTTTTGCAGTTCAGCAATACCTCGCTTCACTTCAGCAATATTGTTGGTTTTATCGATTAATGATTCTTTTTCCTGTTGATTAAGTTTGGCTTCTTCAACTTGAATTCCCTGGATTTTTATTTTGAAATCATCGATCATATTAAGACTTTGTCGATACTCACGTTCCACATTAAGTATTTTTACATCCGTATCTTTGATTTGATTTTCTAGATCCCTAACGCGATCACGATTTTGTAGTTTTTTCTCTTGGGTATTCGCCCGATCTAATCTAATTTGTTTCAATTGGGTTTCTATTTCTGATTTTTGAGTGAGAGAGCTATAATAATCTCTTTCTGCTGTTAGATATACATCTTCAGTAATTAAATTTTTATCTAAAAGATTTTTTATATTCACACTTCTTTGTTTGAGCTTGGGTAGCAATTCTTCATATTGTTGAATTTGACTTTTTAAACTATTTTCTTTGGCTTGAATAGCTTGGAAGGTTTTTTCTTCAACGTCTTGGGCTATTTTGGGAAATTCATCTAAAATGTTTTGGTAGTTTTTTCGCAGATTAACTAGAGAATCAAGATTTTTTTGGCGTAAATCCAAGGAAATTTTTTCTCGTTGTAAGCTCCGCTCTAAATTCATTCTCTGTGCAATTAGATTTTGTTTTTCTAGAGCAATTCGCTCTTTTTGTAACTCCGTTGTCTGCCGATTTTGTCCTTGCAGTTGAGCCAATTTTTCTTGTTGTTGCTGAAGTTGTTTCTTGAGAGCAGATTGGTCAACTGTTGCAATTATTTGATTTTTCTTAAGTATGGAATTGGGTTTAATATATATTTCTAAAACTTGACCTTGAGTTGAAGACTGTAGCTGAACTACTCGTCGTGGTTGAATTAATACACCTGTGCCACTAATGTTAATGGGAATTTTTCCTAAAATGCTCCAGATTAATGTAGCCACTATCAAGGCTCCTATCGTTGTCAAAGACAACCAAGCCCTAGGATTAACTACTTCCATGAGTTCGTCAAGTCGCTCTGGAGATGAGAGTTTTTCTAGAGATTCCTGACGAAATAAACTGTCTTTCGGCTCTGGCATAATCTTGTCCTAAATATAAATTGTGAGGAAATGAAATACTAATTAATGTCTAAGTTTAATTTGCCTTCAACTTTAATCGTTTTAGCATCCAATCAAGTCTCGCCCCCCCTAGGGTGAGATTATCCATGCTGGCTACATCGATCTCATCTTCATATACTCTATCCTCTGAGAGGCTTTGCCCGACTTTATACTCAGTTCTGCCATAGCCTAGGCGACTACTCAGGTTCTGTAACCTCTGAGATAAAAGCATAAGAACAACTCGATAGAAGCGAGCAGCCATTCCTACATCTTGTTCTAGTTTGAGCAGAAATTTTTGTCGAGGTATTTTTAAAACGGTGCAATTTTCTAAAGCTACATAGGTCAAAAAAGAAAGATGTGTGTCAAGAATGGCCAACTCTCCTACGAGATTACCTTTGGCCATCTGTGCAATTTCTCGCTGCAGCAATTCTTGGGTTTCTTGATCATTCTCAAGGGCTGCAAAAATATTACTCAAAGGGTTTTTTCTTTCTTCAGAAACCAATACAGAAATCGTTCCTTGGGTGATAAAATAAAGGTTTTCTACAGGTCGTCCAGCCGAAATTATAATTTCACCGGCTTTCAATTCTTCTAATTGACCTGAAGATATCATCCAGTCAACATCACTATCACTAAGTTCTCCAAAAATCAGAGGGACATCTTGTAAGGGAGGAATTTGTCCAATTTTATCAGTCAAAAAAAGTTGAACTAGGTAATTAAAACGGTCTAGAAGCAATATAGCACTAGCGCGATAAAACCGTGCGGCAAAACCTATATCTTGCTCTAGTTTGTCTCGTAATTGCTTAGCAGGTAAGACCAAAACCAAGACGTTATCTAGGGATTTGACGGTAGTAATTGAGGGGCTAGTTTCAGAAAAAGATATTTCTCCAAACATTTCTCCCGGCTCAAAACGAGTAATTTCTTGCATTAATTCTTGCTCTTCTTCTAAGGCAGCAAAAACCCGATCCATGCGGTTTGGGTTTTTAGTCATTGTAGCCACAAGAACCCCTTGAAGAATGATATAAAAGTTATTGACTGGATGATGTTGCTCAACCAATACAGTTTGCGCTGGAATTTGCTGACGATTTCCATGGGTTTTTAGCCATTGAAAATCACTATTATTTAGTTGTTGGAGTAGTACGTTTTTCATAGGGTAACTCAACCATTAACATTCATTTTAGTTTAGCATATCTTTATTTTGTCGACAACTAGCGATTAAATCCCTACTCCTACCTCTGGGATTTCCTCCATAGCTCTATTCAGGAGTCCCATGGCCTGAGTTGAAGCTAATTCCTCAAGTCGCTGACAGGGGGACAAGCCAGCTGAAAAGCTTATGTAGCATGGAATACAGACACAGACTCCCAAAAAAGATAAGTCATATTTACCATATATGACCTAAATAACGAAAATGATA
>NZ_JACJSW010000062.1:0-7686 GCF_014698375.1 Microcystis flos-aquae FACHB-1344
TTAATCGTTGGGTCATCAAATCTTATTGAGATATGCCAGCGTCCTGAGGGATGTAATCTGACTGTTACTGTGCTTGGTTCACAGCTTTCTGGTATTTGTCTTGACCATCGAATCGCTAAAGGTTCTGTGCATTTGGCTAAATAGATTTGTTTGTCTTTAAATTTAAAAGCAGATTTGGTAAATTCGGCACTTCCTCCCTGATGTTTTTTCTTAAAGTTAGGATACTTAGTACGACCAGCAAAGAAATTAGTAAAAGCTGTTTGTAAATGTCTTAAGCCTTGTTGTAAAGGTACACAGCTAACTTCATTGAGAAAGTCTAATTCTTCTTGCTTTTTCCAATCGGTCAACATTGAAGAAGTTTGAGCGTAGCCTACTCTTTCTTGTCTTTCATACCAAGCTTGTGTTCGTTCGTGGAGAGCTTTATTGTAAACCAATCTTACACAGCCCAATGTGCGCCGCAATAGCGACTCTTGTTCGGGTGTCGGGTAAAATCGGTAAGAATAGGCTTTTTCCATGTCTCACATTTTAGCATATATTTCGTAAATGTGCTAATATTTAACAGCAAAGCCGTCGTAGAACGACGGGGTTTCAGACCCAAATTTTCGATGAATCATCCTTACTCTTGGATCGAGGATAGCTTAAAAACCCTCCATCGGGCCAATTGGTATCGAAGGGTTAAAACCATTCAAGGCCGGGGCGGAGCCGTTATAGAATTAGAGGGTCGATCGCTGATTAATTTTGCCAGTAATGATTATCTGGGATTAGCAGCCGATGAAAGAATGATCGCGGCAGCCATAGCAGCGACACAACGCTATGGAACTGGAAGCACCGGCTCGCGTCTGTTAAGTGGACACCGAGATCTTCATCGAGACTTAGAATTAGCGATCGCATCCTTTAAAAATAGCGAAGACGCGATCGTTTTTAGTTCGGGATATTTAGCCAATTTGGGGACAATTACCTGTTTAGTGGCGCAGAAAGACCTGATTTTAGGAGATCAATACAATCACTCTAGCCTCAAAAATGGAGCCAAGTTAAGCGGTGCCACGGTGAAAGAATACCGGCACAATAGTCTCGAAGACTTAGAAAATCAGTTATTAGCCCACCGTCATCACTATCGTCATTGTTTACTGCTCACTGATACAGTGTTTAGTATGGATGGGGATATCTGTCCCCTAGCGGGAATTCTCGCTCTAGCCGAGATTTATAATTGTATGGTTTTGGTGGATGAGGCCCACGCTACCGGAGTTATGGGGGAAAATGGCACAGGTTGCGTGGAATATTGTGGTTGTCAAGGACGGGAATTAATTCAGATGGGGACCCTGAGTAAAGCTTTAGGCAGTTTAGGGGGATATGTGACCGGAAACGCCAAAATTATCGATTTTATCCGCAATCGCGCCGCCACCTGGATTTATACTACCGGTTTATCCCCCGCCGACACCGCCGCCGCTAAAATGGCTTTAGAGATTATTCGTCTGGAACCGGAACGTCGCCAACGCCTACACCAAAATATTAATTTTGTCAAGAGTAAATTAAATAATCTTAATATATTGCCTTCGGAAGCGGCGATTTTATGTTTACCGGTAGCCAATCCGGGTCAAGCCCTAGAATTATCGCAAAAACTGCTAGAAAAAGGGATTTTTGCCCCCGCCATTCGTCCTCCTACCGTTCCCACCAGTCGTCTGCGATTTACTGCCATGGCCACCCATAGCCTCGCCCATCTAGAGATTCTTGTCCAGTCTATTGGCGAATCTTTCTCCACATAGAGAAAAAGTTTTTCGTGGGAAGTGGGGAACAACTAAGTTGAGCGGCGGTTAGCATCCTTGATCCCATCATCAAGCTCTCTAGCCTGGCCGCTCCAACGACTTGTTAGACTGGGCTTTCGCAATAAGTTTACGACTTCTCTGCCGCTTGCTGCTTCCTTTTTGCGTAGGTCTGCAAAGATTGCATCCAAGTCATAGTTGAAGGACTTGGCATACTCTTCACGGATTCGGTGGATCTCCTCGACAATTTCATCTGTCCACATGACTTAATCTCCCATCAGTTCGTTGGGTGTGCAAAGGATAGGCAATACCCAAATGGCTCAAGTTTGCGGCTTTCCGCTAAATATTCGCAGGCAACCTGCCAAATTAAAACTCCCTCTGTCAGATTAGCTACTAGAGAAGCTGCGATTGCCTGCTTACTAGGATAACGCGAATAATTGACGTAAATTAAAACATTTGTGTCAACGGCGTTCATGCAACATATCTCTAGTAAACTGGGGAGCATTAGAGGGAATGGGGTTTTGTTGCATTCGCTCAACAAGCAGCCTTAAAAAATTCTGCCTAGCCGCAATATCGGTAATCTTTGGGGGAATAATTTGAGGTGATTTTACAAAAAGCTCCACCTCAGTGCCTTCAGGTAAATCGTAAGCTGTTTGAAGGATGAACGTACCACTATGATAAATTGCTTTCAAGGCTTGGGGCATGGGGAAATCTCTATCATGAGAGGGTGATTTAGTTAGCTGCTTACAGTCTAGCCTACACGAAGCAAATCTCGTGACGAACAATAGTCTGATAGTTTCATGTCCATATATTGCCATGCCTGACTATATCTAACTATATTTCTATTGAAACTTTACAATACATCGCTATCAATGGGGAGTATAACTTGAGCCTTGGCTTTTGTAGCAGGTAAACCCCGCCGCACTACCGCCTTAGCAAACATTTCTGGCGTAATCTCTGGACAATCTGATCAATCAATATCTTCATCGCTCATCGCATCCAATCGTTGCCAATCAGTTTGAGAGTTGCTCGAAGTAGGTTCGTTGTTCATATTTCGTCGCTCTTCTTGCAGAAATAATCCGGGTGCAATCCTCACGTTCTCTATGGACAACGGCAATCATACTAAATCCAGTTATTAAAAACTGATTATTTATTCTCCGTTTTGCATGAGTGCATGAGTAGAAAACGGGTTTCTCCGAGAAACCCGTTTTCTGTGCGTTACTCAACGGATTTAGTATCACTCGCCCTGGCAACAAACCGAATGTGACAAAACGCTGCTCTCCATAACCGTAACGATCCTCCTCAACCGTTACAATATCCCCATCAAACACGGCTGGAACATCGGTTCAATGGCAAATATTTCTGCTGACCATCGGGCTAAATCAGCTTGCAGTAGTGAGTCTTCAAATTTAACTATATGAGAGATTGGGGTGGTTTTTTCGGTTAAGGCTTTGGCAAATTCTTCAACGACTGTTTGGGCTTCGTTAACCTCTTCTGGTAGATCTAGGGTAAATCCTAAAATGATTGTTTGGGTTGTGTTGCCGTCTTGATTCGTTGATTGATTTGCGATCCTTTGAGTTTGAAAAATGATCATCTGCTCGACTGTATCAGGCTCAAATTCGTCATAGTTATCTTGTAGGGAGGTGGTTAATGTGTCTATTAGAATTTGTCTAATATCCGTGTCAGGATCTTGCTGATAAACCATCACAAACTCAAAAATCACAATCAGCTACCTCCTAGCAGTTGATCTTCAAACCATTGTTTAGCAATTTGCCAGCCTGTTTCTGCTTCAGAGCGTAGGCGTTGGGCTTCAGAGCGACGATTATAAACTTCTGTAATAATTGTTTCTTGAGTTTGTAAATTAGGAATAATGATTGGTATTTCGCCAACTTCGGTTAAGTTAATATTTGCTCTTGCAACTGGACGCTTAAAATAATCTAAGAGTCTTTGACCTATACTGGATTTCAAATACCAACAAATATATTCACCTAAAACCTCTTTATTATCAAGTCGAACAGAGGCTATTGCTTGGTTAATATTAGCGGATTGATCAAGATTATAAATTCCCACTGAGCCAATAGTAGCACCGACAATAGCAATTAATAAATCTCCCTTTTGCAGTTGAGAGCTTTTCATTTTGCCTGTATGAATTTCATCGCTAATGTGTACTTCACTTGTTAGGGTAACGGTTCCTTCTGTTGTAATTTCTCCACTTCTAATAAAACGAACTCCATTAGGTGGCTCAACATAAGCATCACCTTTTGCTAGAGGTGTTGTACCAGAAAAAATACGAATTGATAACTCACTAAGAGTTAAAACATTGTGTTGTGAGTTTTGTATGGCATTAAATAACTTTTGAAAATATGGCTTATTTGAATAAGGATCTATGCGATCTCCTATCATTTGAGATAAGGTGGTCGCATATACTTTTCGATCATCAGAAGGGGGTAATCTAAAGTTAAGTGTATCTAAAATAAATTGATCAAGGCTAGAGAGAAGGGCATCAGATTCTGCTAATTTTTGTTTACGATGCGATCGCTCCTCATCCATAGCAGCAACTAACTCAATTTGTTTATTTAGTGGAGGTAATGGTATTTTTATTGCGGCAATATCTTCAAGATGTAAGTCGGGAACTCCGATACCTTTAACAACGCGACTAAATTGTATTCTTGCAACTTCAGAGTTAAGAAAATAGGTGACAAAAGGTGGTGATATACTATCATCATTCAATTTCAATAAAGCAACACTAACAAAAATATCAAAAATGGGAGCATTAGATGGAACTAAAGCAGCTTTACCGATAGTTCCAATTTTAGTCAATAAAATATCATTAGTTTTAGGAGAGCATCGTTTAGCTAATTTATTGTGTTCCTCTTTGCTAATAAATTTAGTCTTTTCAAAAGAGATTTCCCATTCTCTAACATCTTTTACACTGATAAAGTGTATTCCTTGTTGATCATCGCTAATATATTTAGGTGTATGATGAGTTCCATCTGAGATTAGAGAACAAATTTCTGCAAGCGAACGACAAGTAAATTTAGAATTTTCTAATCTGATATCAAAAATTTGATAAATAGGCTGATAAAATTCAACACTAAATCGTTTTTTAGCTTTGCCCTGCTCAACACCAAAACATAAAGCGTTAATTTGTTCAGCAGGGCTTAGACGAAAAAAGAGGAAGGATCTCGTTGAAACTCTCGCCACTGAGCGATTAAACCCGTATCAGGAATAATCTCTCGATAACGCTCACTCCATCCCGCTTCCTTCGGATTAGACTGATTCCACTCAAAACAAACCCGATAATCAAACAAATCGCAACTATGACGTTCAATCTTGTCCCGTTCTGGCGTTTCACGCTCAACTGTTACATTAAAAGTCTTCCGTCCCGTTGCATCATAGCCAATATTTTCCGCCAACGCCATAAAAATCGGCTGATCATCAGACACAACCTCACCATCACCCAACTTTCTCAAAAAAACAATACTTGCTTTTACCCCCGCATCATAATAAGCAAAGGCAAATTGAGGCAAACTCACCACCGCCAAAATTTGGAAATGGGAAAGCATCCAATCCCTTACCCCTTGCAAAGAAGAATTAGTTAAAATCCCATCCGGCAGAATGATCGCCGCTCGTCCTTCCTTTGGTTTTAGATAGGAATAAACTCGCTCAATAAAGAGAATTTCTGTTTTAATGCTAGTTCTTTCCTTTACTGCCTTAGCCCCCCGTTTTGCATTGCGTTCACCTTGAGTAGATTCATCTGGTTCTGTATCCGTTGTCCCCTTACTCAAATAGTGGCGTAAATCAAACTGATCGAGATAACCCTTATCCTTTTCTGTTGACTTTACCACCGATCCAAAAGGCGGATTAGTTAAAATCACATCAAACTTATTAGGAACAAGTTCGGGTTTAAGAGCGGTTAAACGCTCCAAAAAATCAAGAGCATCATGACCAACAATATTCGTATGACCATCATCATGAATGATCATATTCATCTTGGCAACACGGGCTAACTCCTCATTAATTTCAATCCCGAAAAGATTGTTTTGAGCGAAACTATGCCAATAGTTAAAATGATCAACACTTTGACGGGGATCACTTTTATAGTTTTTATAACGCAGATTGGCTGCACGACGAACGTGATCAAGTGCATAAAGCAAGAAACCACCCGAACCACAGGCAGGATCAAGAACTAGATGCTTTCGCTCTGGATTCAATAACTCAATGGAAAAAGCAATCAATTCACGAGGTGTAAAATATTGACCAAAATCTCCTTTAAAGAATCCTCCCATAAATTCTTCAAAAGCAACTCCTTTTGTGTCCAGTTCCGTCCGATCGAGTGATAAAGCTTCTAAATGTTCCACTACTTGAGCAATAACAGGCGGATCAATATTAATTTTGTCAGTAAAAACCCCCGGTTCTTTTTCCTGCTCATTTGTATAGAGTCTCAAAATTCGTTTCGATAAATCTTCACTACTTTCACCATCACGACGCTGAAACGCATAGGGTTGTCCATCTTCAATATCAGGATTTTTCTCATCACGATATTTGACAAAGATCAACTTACAAAATTCACCAAATGCGGCGATAGGACTACGACGGCCACCTTCCCAAAGCGTCTGATGACATTTGCGAATCGCTGAACGTAATTCTTCCCGGGGAACAGCCTTTAAATCTTGTCCCTCCTTATTCTTATAAAATCGCCATTCAGGAGGTTTACCAAACCGCTTCGGAATATCCGTTAAATGGTTGCGATCGCGCTCCATCGGTGGATATTTTTGTTTATCATCAAAGCGCAGTAAACGACGGGTTAAACCTGCGATCGAGCCACAAAAAGGCGCAGCTAAACTGGCACGATTTCCACAAGCTTGTTCAATAGATTGAGAAAATTCGGCATCAGTAATATCCGATCGCTTAATCTCAAAAACAAAATAAGGATCTTTATGCTCCTCATCTTTGTAAATAACTATATCCGCTAAATCATTAGGAGTCCGTCGAGGTACTTTCACCTCAAACTTGATCAATTTAGGATCATAGTCATATTTGTAAATTAACTCAGCCCAAAACTCAGCCCTAACTTTTTCTTCAGGATCAGACCAACGCTCAGAATGATCAGCAGCAAGATAGTGAATGCGTTCTTTTTTGCCTTCGCCTTTAATTTCCGCCTGTCCATCAGCGATCGCTTGTTCTAGGTAGGTTTTGGGGGTTTCAGTCGGCATTACTTTCTATGAGATTAAACTATGTGCATTCTAGTTTAGGGGCGAACTGATGCAATCCCACTTTTTCTTAGCTTAGTTTTTGTATTGGGTTGAGATCTCTATGGTTTGAAGCATAACGGTTGAACTCACCCGCCGCTAATAACTTTCAGTGCGTGAAGATGATCGCACTCTCGGTCGGGTGCAGTGATTTGTTATACTGTCGCTTGATCGGGAGCTTAATAACTTTACGTCCACTGGCAATTTGCTTTTCTCTAAGATCGTCAAATATTGCTTTGAGATCATAATTAAAAGATTTTGCGTATTCTTCTCTATATTTATGAATTTCTTCGACAATTTCATCTTTATACCTGAACTTCCCCCATACATATATACCATAATAGCCCAAAACCCTTATCCATCAATGGATGTACCCCCTTAACTTTTCTTAATGTACCCATGTAATTTGTAACATTTCTTAATGGACAAGAATTCTCTCTATTTGCTAGAATGGTAGTCATGTATATAGAAAAAGTTCCTAACCGTAATTCCCCTCCCGCTGTCCTTCTTCGTGAATCCTATCGAGAAGGAGATCAAGTCAAAAAAAGAACCCTGGCCAACCTCTCAAAATTACCCGATGATATTATCGACAATCTAAAACTGGCTCTTAAAGGGGCAACACTGTCAATGACTGAAGGCATTCCCGCTCATTTTGAAGTGATTAGAAGTCTTCC
>NZ_JACJSW010000063.1:0-57130 GCF_014698375.1 Microcystis flos-aquae FACHB-1344
TAACGAAGGCTCCCTTTGCTGTCATCAAACGTCCTCCTATTAGTCGTCGTCAACTTCACCTGATGGTTTTTTCTAAAGGTGGTAAACGACGTAAATATGGTGGCTCTACCACAAGACATGGGTTCCGTAAAGGAGATTTAGTTTCTTCTCCCAAAGGAATTGGTTATGTTAGTGGAGATACCGAAAAACAGCTATCTGTAAGCGATACTAATTGGAAACGATTGGGACAGATAGCTGTTAGCAAGATTCAGTTAATTCGTCGTTCTAACGGTTTAATTGTTTCTCGCTAACTTATATAAAGCCGCCCTCCGCTATCGCTAAAGGGCGGGGTTTCAGACCCAATTTTTCGATGACTGTACTGACCGAAGGAATCGCGCCCCACGGTGGGCAATTAATTAATCGTATTGCTACCGCTGCCGAAAAAGCTGAATTTCTGGCCCTAGCTGAAAAACTACCGCGAGTTTCCTTAGATGAACGATCGCTCTCGGATTTAGTTATGATTGCTATTGGTGGTTTCAGTCCCCTCAAAGGCTTTATGGAACAGGACGACTACGAAAAAGTCGTCGATGATATGCGTCTAATCAATGGTTTACCCTGGGCAATTCCCGTGACTCTTTCCGTTAGGGAAGAAGTGGCGGATCCGCTCAAAGAAGGCAACTGGATTCGTTTAGATGACAGCGAAGGCAACTTTGTCGGAGTCCTAGAACTAACCCAAAAATACCGTTATAATAAGGCCCACGAAGCAGTTAACGTCTATCGTACCGACGACCAGAAACATCCCGGGGTAAAAGTCCTCTATGAACAGGGAGAAATTAACCTCGCAGGTCCGATTTGGTTACTTCAGCGCGATCCTCATCCCCAGTTTCCCAAATATCAGATCGATCCTCTGCAATCGCGCAAAATGTTCCACGAAAAAGCTTGGAAAACGATTGTCGGTTTCCAAACCCGTAATCCCATCCACCGGGCCCACGAATACATTCAAAAATGCGCCCTAGAAGTGGTAGATGGTTTATTCTTGCATCCTCTTGTCGGCGCTACCAAAAGCGATGATGTGCCGGCCGATGTACGGATGCGTTGCTATGAGATCATGATGGATAAATACTTTCCCCAAGATCGCGTTATTCTGGCTATCAACCCCTCAGCTATGCGTTATGCAGGCCCCCGGGAAGCGATTTTCCACGCTATTATCCGCAAAAACTACGGTTGTACCCATTTTATCGTCGGTCGTGACCATGCCGGAGTCGGGGACTACTACGGAACCTACGATGCTCAGTATATCTTTGATGAGTTCGAGCCTGGGGAATTGGGAATCGTGCCGATGAAGTTTGAACACGCTTTCTACTGTACCCGCACTTCGGGAATGGCAACCACCAAAACTAGCCCCAGTTTACCTGAAGAAAGAATCCACCTTTCGGGAACGAAAGTCCGGGAACTGCTGCGCAAAGGAGAATTACCACCTCCGGAATTCTCCCGTCCAGAAGTAGCTGCCGAATTAATCCGCGCCATGCAAGGATCTTGACATCCTCGCCGCACTTTTAGGGCGGCGATTCCTAAACCTCACGATTTAAGTTTCTGCTTCCACCACCGTCGCATACCACAGTTAAAAAACCATGTACTGTCTTACACAGAGTCCACAGACTTTCGCTCCATTTCAGAAGCCCGATTCCGTGTGTCCCACGGTACGGTTCTGACTAAACGCTTCTTGTACTTGTTGCGCGCGACTTTTTACCCGGACAAGCTTTTCTGAACGGAACTCCCTAAGCCGAGTTTTCAAGGTGCTGTCCGCCCACTTGGTTTTCGAGACGGTCTTTTTAATTCTAACGTAAAGCCGCCGTTCTACGGCGGGGTTTCCCACCCAAAATTTTCGATGAACATAACTAGGCGAGAATTGATCCAGCAGACAGGTTGGGGGTTGCTGACTTTGGCGATTAGTCAAGGGACAGTTAACCGTCATTTGGCCGCTCTCGCCGCCCCTAATCCCCGAAAATTGGCTCTTTTAGTCGGTATTGACCAGTATGGGGCGAATATTCCGCCGCTGCCCGGCTGTCTTACCGATGTGGAGTTACAAAAAGACCTTCTCCGTTATCGTTTTGGCTTTCAGGATGCTGATATAGTAACTTTAACGGGACAACAAGCCAGTGGAGAAGCGATCAAATCGGCTTTTTTAGAACACCTGATCGCCCAAGCCAAGGCAGGGGATGTGGTCATTTTTCACTTTAGCGGTTATGGCAGTGTTGGGGCCCGAAAAGAGGTTTTTATTGCTGCGGATGGGGCAGAAAATGCTTTACTTAAGGAAAATATCCTGCTGATGGCTCGCTGTCTAGCTACGGATAAGTTTAGCTTGATTTTTGATAGTAGTCATCTCCCCCAACCTCAGCCCTATCTCGGTAATCTCCGCGTTCGTTCCTATTCTAGAACCATTACTGATCCTAACCCCGCCGAATTAACTTTCGCTGCCGATATTAAAACCCGTTTTAACCTCAAAAATAAGCCTAGTAACGGCGTTATTCTCGCTGCCGCTAAACCAGAGCAAATTGCCCTGGAATTGAGCGGTAATAGCCCCAATGCTGGCTTATTCACCTATGATCTCACTCAGTATCTCTGGCAAGCTTCCCCCAGTCCGACAATTGCGATCGCTTTTCCCCATCTCCGTAATCTCGTCGCTAGTCACAGCAGTCAACAACAGCAACCGACAATCCTGACCAATAATCAAAATAATTCTGTGTCTCTTTATCATACAACGTCAGAAAAGTCAAGGGTTGGGGCGGCAATTGTTACAAATCTTATTGATGAGCGCACCCTAGAAGTCAATCTGGTCGGCCTCCCCTTAGAAATCCTGGAAAATTACGGAATTAACTCCTGTTTGAGCTTTATTGAGGCGACCGGGGAGGAAATCAGCCTACAAATTCTCTCCCGTCAGGGTTTAAAAGCCAAAGCCCAGTTATTATCAGCAACCGCCTCCCTAGAAATAGGACAGATTCTAGAGGAAAAATTGCGGGTTTTTCCGAGTAAAATCGGCTTAATCGTCGGTTTGGATCATAACTTAACCCGGATCGAACGGGTAGATGCTACCAGTACCTTTGCCAGTTTGCCCGATGTGGCCGCCGTGGTTAACATTGGCGAACAAACGGTAGATTGTCTCTTAAGTCGAGTTGGTAGCGAAGAAACTGGCAATTATCAGTTATTATCTGCCAATGGCTCCCTAATTATCGGTAGTTTAGGGGCGGCCAACGAAGCAATTAAATCGGGAATCAAACGACTGCAATCGCAACTAGAAACCCTGCTGGCCTGCAAATTGTGGCACTTGTTGATCAATCAAGAATCCTCCGGTTTAGCCGTCATTGTCACCCTCGAAAGCCTCGATCAAACCTATATCTCCACAGTGCCAACCCAAAAAATTGCGGGTAGCAGGGGGACTAATACCGCTAAAAACGACTTAATTCTGCCCGTGGGTACGGAAATTCGCTATCAAATTGAGAATCAAGAAGAACAACCCCTCTACGCACTGATCCTTGTCCTCGACAGCGATCGCCAACCGCTTTTATACTGTTCCTGTTCAGAAAACCCCGATAATTTCAGCAATTCCAGCCCATTAGCCCCCTTTGTCGTGGCGGCCAAAACCAAGGCCACCATCCCCAATGACCGCCAAGGGCATTGGAAAATTAGTCAACCCAAGGGCATCAGAGAAAATCTACTGATCCTCAGTCGTCATCCTTTCCCGAAAACCTTGACCCTTCTCAATGCCACTCAAAGCCTCAAGGGAGAAGCCACCCAACTGCTCACCCTGACTAACCCCCTAGAAATAGCCAGAGCTTTCTGGAGCGATCTAAAATTAGATTTAGGTCTAAAAATGGATAGTTCTGGCAGTGTAATTGATGAATACGCCTTTGATCTAGGAACTTGGTCAGGTTTCCGGTTTATTTATCAAGTTATGGACTAAATCGATAGAATGATTCTATGGAATCCTTGAAAAGAAAAGGTTAAAATCCTAACACAGCTACCCCTAAATTTCCCGATGAATCTTCTGCCCCGGACAACCCAAAGCCGCCTCAAAAAAATCCCACAAATTCCCAGTGTTTGGGAAGGAGATCGTCGTGCTTTATCCTTATCCGAGAGAATGCCCCGGGCCACCCTAGAACCAAATCAAGAAAGCGGTGGCGAGTGCGTGATCTGGGTGGATGGTAGCGAGGGCTGTGTACGCGCTATGGAAGTAGTTTCCCCTGAAACCGGGCCGGAGGCCATGGTAAGAACCTTAATCCGCGCCATCGAAACACCCCAAAATCCAGCCCGGCCAGCCAGACCGAAAAAAATTATCGTCCGCGATCGAGAAACACAGTTTTTTCTGCGCGGGGTACTGCAAGATCTCGATATCACCATCGATTATGTCCCCAGTTTGCCCCTGATCGATGATCTCTTTCGTGGATTCGACGAATTCCAAAATAACCGCCCCCCGGCAATTCCTCCCACTTGGCAGTCCGCTTTAGTGAAAACCGCTCACGAAATTTGGAAAGCTGAACCCTGGTCCTGTTTAGCTGATTACGATATTTTGCAAATTAAGCTCGATCGCTCCGATTTCCCGAATCTTTACGCCTGTGTCATGGGAATGCTCGGTCGGGAATACGGAATCATTCTCTATCGTTCCCTAGAATCCCTCAAACAATTCCGGCAGTCCGCTTTAGCAGAAAAATCGATGGAAAGATTAGAAAAAGCCTTTCTTTCCCAAGATTGTTGGTTTTTAAGCTACGAATTGGCCGATGATGATGAGGACGATGATGAGGATGACTACGATCTAGCCTCGGCTGCCCCCTCCCAAATCCATCCAGTTTTCGGCAGCGTGCATCCCTACGAAGGTATTCGCCCCTATTTAGATGAAGAAGAAGCAATCACGGTATATTTAGCTTTAATAGCTCTGTTGCGCTTTTTTAAAGGCAATCAATCCGCTTTATCCGAAGAACCGATCGGAGAATTACAGCGTCGTTTTCGCATTCCCCTCGACCCCGAACAAGCAAAAGGGGAAACCGTGGCGGTGACGGTGGCCACGATGCCCGATCTATGTGCGGAATTTATGCAACTCTTGGAGGAGGAGGACGACGACGAGGATGAGGATGATGAGGATGATGAGGAAGAATCCGTACTCAAGGAGGATTTAGTTCCTGATAATGCACATCTCAGTCTGGGAATGGTTCCCTGGCAATTATTAGATAAAATTCGCAGTCGTCCAAAAATCCATTATCAACCCCAGTCCGTACCGACAAAAGGAGAGGGTTTCCCCGTGGTGATGATCCAGACCTCCCGACCGAAAGCCAAGGAAATTATCGAAAAAATCGAACAAGCTGGCGGTTTGGCGGCCATTGGTTTTAACCCCGGCGAAGATCCCCTCGAAGATACCCGTTATGATCTGGGGATTCTGAAAATGGCTAACGGTGATCTCTATCTATTTGGGGAATTCGAGCAAGATGATCCCGACCACCGTAACGCGCGTCGCAATTGGCAAAAACGCATCAAAAATACCGAGGGTTATTGTGGTTTGATTATTGCCATGGGCGTAACGGGTTCCTCCTGCGGCAATCCCCAATTAAACGATATGTTAGCCCTCTATGAGGCAAAATCGATCAATAGTAAAGATTTAGACTTGGGAGTTTTGACTCTTATGCCTCACTTTGGTTAATTTTAACGAAGGCAGGAGGCGGTCGGCAGAGGGCAGGAGGCCGTTTTTGTCACGGGGATTTATGCCCCGCTCCAAAAACTTTTCGCCTTAAGGCGAGGTTTTACGATTTTTTCGATAAAATCCGTAAATAGAGCATTTAATTGATTGTTATTCATTCTTAATTCTCCTGACTCCTGACTACTGGCTACTGACTCCTAGCCCTAACAACAATTTTTGATTTTTACAAGAGGTCTATTATGGTGTTATTCGGATTCGGAAAAAAATTAACTTTGCCCACAGCAAGGGAAGCACTACCCGGGCGATCGGAAAAAATGCCCGTACCTAGCGGCCACTACGTTAACGGTCATCCTTTGCAGCCCCCCTTTCCCACCGGTATGGAAACCGCAATGTTCGGTTTAGGCTGTTTTTGGGGAGCAGAGCGGAAATTTTGGCAACTAGAAGGAGTTTACACCACGGCCGTAGGTTATGCGGCTGGTATCACCCCTAATCCCACCTATCAGGAAGTGTGTACCGGCATGACTGGGCATAATGAAGTGGTCTTAGTGGTCTATGATCCCAGCGTGATTTCCTACGAACAACTGTTAAAGGTTTTCTGGGAAAGTCATAATCCCACCCAAGGAATGCGTCAGGGTAATGATACGGGAACTCAGTATCGATCGGGTATCTATACTTATAATCCCCAGCAAAAGCAATTAGCGGAAAAATCTCGATCGATCTATCAAGAAGCTCTCAATAAAGCGGGCCATGGTCAAATTACCACGGAAATTATCGACGCACCTGAATTTTATTATGCTGAAGTTTATCATCAGCAATATTTAGCGAAAAATCCCGGCGGTTACTGCGGTTTAGGGGGAACGAAAGTGGACTGTCCGATCGCTCTTGATCTGAAGTTAAATTAAGTAGGGTTAGCCTTCAGTTATCAGTTATCATTCAGATCACAAAATATCTTTTCTTTTTTGCAACCAATAGGTAAGGAGAAAATAAATAAGGGAATGAAGAATTAATACTCCCCAATTCAATAACAAATTATTGATAGATAATTGATAAACTTGATTGGTATCCTCAAAGGGTAAAGGGAGCTTAAAATCATTGTTTTCTTTCGCTTCTGCAATCATAGCTTCCACCTCTACTAATACCCCGTAGGCACCAATCGACCAGCGACTAATCATCAACCATGATAGATATTTCCCCAAACTTTCTAAGCTAAATAATACCCCAGCAAAGATAATCTGAGGAATTAAAATTAAAGGTAATGCGCTATTTGCTTGAGTGATATTACTAACGCCAGCAGAAATTAATAAACCGAGATTAATTGCCGCAAATATAGTTAAAAATGTGGTAATAAAACAGCCAATTAACCAGGTCATTAATTCTGGTTGCGGGTCAGTAAATCCCCAAAATATCACGCAGGTAATTACAATTGTTTGCAGAAAAGCTAAGGCTGCTAAAACCAGAATTTTTGAGAATAAATAGGGTAATAATCCCAGATTAACTAATCTTTCTCGCTGATAAATTGCTGATTCTTTGACAATTTCCTGTAGGGAACAGGCAAAACCTACCCACAATTGCGCGCAGGTAAAAACAAAGAGAGTTTTTAAGGCTAAAGGTGCCGATTGGATAGCCTGATCAAAACTGGGATTATCCTCCAAAAATAAAGGATTTTTGCCCCCTAAAACCATGGCCATTAATAAAATTCCGATCGGGGCGGTTAATAGGTATAAAATTAAACTAAATTGATCACGGATAATTAACTGGCTATAGCGTTGACATAAGACCTGTAGTTGTTGCCAAAAAGATTGTTGAACCTGTTGCGGTTTACTATGATTTTGCTGAAATATTTTACCAATTCTTGCTTCAATATTATTTTTGTAGTAGTCGGATTGTTGGAAACGTTGACATTCTTGCTCAACTTTTTCCCTAGTTTCTAGATGAATATAAATATCGGCAAAATCCCCCTGAGGTAAAGAGAAAAAATTTAAGGCCTCCCCCGGAGAACCAAAATAACATAAATTGCCCCCTTGACCAAGAAAAACTAATTGATCGCAGAGATTGATATTATTAGTAGCATGGGTGACTAGGAGAATTGTTCTGCCTTCTTTGGCCAATTTTGCCAGCAATTCCATCATCTTTTTATCTAAACCGGGGTCTAATCCCGAGGTGGGTTCATCTAAAAAGAATAATTTGGGATTAGCTAATAATTCTACCGCAATACTCACCCTTTTTAATTGACCACCGCTTAAGTCTCTGACTAAAGTATTTCTTCTTGCTAACAATTCCACCTGCTCCAGGGTTTTCTCGATCACTTCTTGGCAATTAATATCCGGAGGTAGCCTTAATTTAGAGGCATAATACAACACTTCTCCCACGGTTAAATCCCTGTGAACGATATCGTATTGGGGAACATAACCGATTTGGGTGCGATAGATATTAAAATTCTGGCGCAGCTCTTCCCCATTCAGATAAACAGTTCCCGAGGTGGTGGGTTCAATTCCCAATAAAGTCTTTAATAAAGTCGATTTTCCCGCACCACTTCCCCCAACAATCGCCACTAATTGACTCGGTTCGATCGGTAAGGAGATATGATTGAGAATTATCAAAGGTTGTTTCTTTTTATCCCGCACCATCCTGACGATATCTTCGGCATCCAGACGGATATTATCCCCCGTATCTAATAAAACTAAGTCATCTCCCTGCAACCGAAAACTATAGGGGCCGATTCTCACCGTACAACCGTTAGTTAAAATGGCACTACCCGATACTTTTTCTCCGTCGATAAAGACTCCATTGGTGCTTTTGTCGTAGAGAATATAACGATTCTGGTTATCGCTATCGATAATCGCGTGTTGTCGGGAAATTGTCGGCGCGTCTAAAACCACAGTGGCAGCATTATCTCGTCCTAAAACTACACTGCGATTGCCTAGGGAAACCGATTTAAAAGCTAAAGGTGGGCTTTTTACTGGTTGGTTAGGATGATAATAGGTGATCTTGACCGAATTTTTGACATCTTGACCGATATTAATCTCATCCCCATTTCGTAAAAGATAGCCCTCTTTGGGAGTAATCACGCGATTGTTGATAAAAAGTTGATTGGAACTAGGATTAGTCCCGTCTCCATCGTAGATATAGTAATCATCTCCCTGACGACGAAAACAAGCTTGTACTCGACTCACCACCGTCCAGTGTTGGGGAACAACTAAATCCACCTGTTGACCATCCCGCCCCAATTTATAATTAGGACGACTCAGATTAATAGAAGGGAGAAATTCTCCCTGATTGTTAAGAATAATGTAGGGTTCTTGACTAATAACCGTTTTAATGTTGGGAGAATTGGTCATAAAAACTCGATCGGTAGATGGCGTTCGCGGGGGACAGTAAGAAGCTAAGATAGAATTGATGTCTCGATCGCTACTGTTAACCTCAGAGTCTGGAACGAACTCTAGAGATCATGTTAGTAAAACTTCTTAGGATCGATCGAGCTTGTCTAAATTCCTATTCCTAAGACCTATCCACAGGTTATCGTGCTGTTAGACGATGGTTACAACTCCTATTTCTCCTACCGCCAAGGTTTCTAAAGTCGAAGGTATCAAAGAACGCAGTAATTATCTACGAGAACCTTTGGCCAGTGAACTCCTCGAAGATACAACCCATTTTACCGATGCGGCGGTGCAGATCCTCAAGTTTCACGGTTCCTATCAACAGGATAATCGCGACAATAGAGCCAAAGGTCAAGAAAAAGACTATCAAATGATGTTGCGTACCCGCAGTCCGGGGGGTTTTATTCCCGCGCAACTATATCTTACCCTCGATAGTTTGTCCGATCGCTACGGTAACGGCACTTTACGGGTGACAACCCGCCAAGGCTTCCAATTACACGGCATTTTAAAGAAAAATCTCAAAGCTACCCTCGGGGAAATTATCCGCAGTATGGGATCCACTTTAGCGGCCTGTGGTGATGTTAACCGCAATGTCACCGCACCGCCAGCCCCCTACAAAAATCGCCCCGAATACGGCTATGCTTGGGAATATGCCAATAATATCGCCGATTTGCTCACTCCCCAAACTGGAGCCTACTACGAAATTTGGCTCGATGGCGAAAAAGTTATCAGTGCAGAAGAAGCGCCGGAAGTCAAGACCGCGAGACAAAAAGATACAAATGGGATTAACAAAAACGATCCGATCGAACCGATCTACGGTCAACATTATATGCCCCGTAAGTTCAAGATCGGTGTCACCGTGCCGGGAGACAACTCCATCGATATCTACACCAATGACCTCGGTTTGGTGGTGATTACCGACGCAAACGGTCAATTACAGGGTTTTAACATCCTTGCGGGGGGTGGACTGGGAAGGACTCACAATAAGGAGGAAACTTTCCCCAGAATGGCCGATCCGATCGGTTATGTGAGCAAAGAGGAGGTATATGATCTGGTAAAAGCGATCGTGGCAACCCAAAGGGATTACGGCGATCGCGGCGATCGTCGTCATGCCAGAATAAAATATATCCTCGAAGAATGGGGAGTAGAAAAATTCCGCAGCACTGTTGAGGGTTATTTCGGCCAAAAAATTGCCCCCTACCAACCCCTCCCCGATTGGAAATATCAAGACTTTTTGGGATGGAATGAACAGGGAGACGGAAAATTATTTTTTGGTCTTTCTGTGGAGAATGGCCGGGTCAAAAATGAAGGCAGTTTTCAGCTAAAAACCGCCTTAAAAGTGATTATCGAGCGTTTTCAGTTGCCCATGCGCTTGACGGCTAACCATAATATCATTCTCTACGAAATCGAACCCCAGGATCAACAAGCGATCGAGGCGATCCTGAAAGAACACGGAATTGTCACCAATCCCGCCGAAATTGACCCTTTAACCCGTTATGCCATGGCCTGTCCCGCTTGGCCTACCTGTGGATTAGCGATTACTGAGTCAGAAAGAATTTTACCCAGCGTGATTGAACGCATTCGCGCCCTGCTTAATCGCTTAGGATTAAGCAAAGAGCAATTTGTCATCCGCATGACAGGATGTCCCAATGGCTGCGCGCGTCCCTATATGGCAGAATTAGGATTTGTGGGTAGCGCTCCCAACTCCTACCAACTCTGGTTAGGAGGAACAGCCGATCAAACTCGACTAGCGCGCCCCTATTTGGATAAAATGGCGATCGATGATCTAGAAAAGGTCTTAGAACCGATTTTCGTTTACTTCCAACAGGATCAACAAAATAACGAAACCTTCGGAGAATTCTGTCACCGAGTCAATTTCCCTGCTTTACAAGCATTTTCAGCCACCTACACACCTAAAATGACCGAAACTACTACTACTGAATCAAAACCCAAACGCGTGCGTAAAAATCAAAACCGTGTCAGCGTCCCCGATGATATGTTTGTCCGTCTCAAGGAAGCTTCGGAAACGGAAAAACGGCCGATGAATCAAATCATCAATGAGGCACTAGAGGCCTATTTTAGCCAAAAATCCTAATCAGTTATCAGTGACCAGTTATCAGTGACCAGTTGCCAATTGAAGAGAATTAACTTTTGAGAGTTATCTGGGAAGATTACCAATAACTCTTAATTCTCGTATATATCCTCAGTCTATGCTTAAAAATGAATGAGGGAAGTCCGGTCATATCAATTTGTACCCCTCTGGTGGGAAATTATGACAATCTCACGAACTAAAACAAATCCTTGGCAAAAGCGTTCCGGAGAGGATGTTAAAAAATTATCAGATAATGAAATTAATGAAAAATATGAACAAGGTGAACGAAGATTATTATTAGAAATGAATCGAGAAAAGTTGCCTAGTTTTGCTGAGTCTTTAAATAAACCTAACTATATGGAAAAGCGTCCTTTCTATCAGAGACGGGATCGCTGGGACGCACAAAAACAATCGAGACTAATTGAATCTTTTTTGATGAATATTCCCGTACCTCCTCTGATTCTCTATGAAACTTCCTATAACTCCTATGAAGTAATGGATGGTCAACAAAGAATCACAGCAATTGAGAATTTTTATAATAACAAATTAAAATTAACAGGGTTAGAGATCTGGCCTGAATTAGAAGGAAGAACCTATAAAAGTCTTCCTGCAAAAATCAAAGATGGTATCAATCGACGAGCCATTTCAACTATAGTTGTTATTACCGAGTCTCTATCGGACCCAGAGGAAGCTTTATCTTTAAAACAACTGGTTTTTGAACGCCTCAATACAGGAGGTGTATCTTTGAGTCGCCAAGAAATAAGAAACTGTCTTTACTCTGGGAAATTCAATGAACTTTTATTAAAGCTTTCTGAGAATACTATTTTTGCTAAAGCTTGGGATATTCCTATTAATGATAAAGAAGAACTTAAAGAAAGTGGATTTTATAAAAAGATGGAAGATGTAGAATTAATCCTCCGTTTTTTTGCCTTGAGGGATATTGAGCAATATACTGGTAATTTATCTAAATATCTGGATAATTATATGATGAAAAAAAGTCTTAATTTTTCCGACGAGAATATCCAAGAGTTCGAGCGAGTATTTAACCAAACTATAGAGTTAGTATCTAGCATTTATCAGGATCAGTTATTTAAGCCTTTCGATAGTAAAACCAAAACACATAAATCGAAAGCTTATAAAGTTTACTATGATGCAGTGATGATCAGTTTCAGCAACCATTTATCTGATTATCAAGAATTAATTACTAGAAAATCAGCGATAATTGATGAAACTATCAGCTTATTTACTCAAGATTCCCAGGGAATTACTCATCAAGATAAAAAATTAAAAAAAGGACTTTTCACCGGAGAAGGGGATACCAAAGATGATTTTAAAGCTCGTATTCAAATTTTTGATTCTCTGATTCAACGAGTTCTTAAACAGAGTATTTGAGAATGTTTGAAGGACTTTTAAATAACCTAAAGGATGAGATAAAGACCATTCGATCAATAATTAATATCAGTGAAAAACTTAGAGAAATTATTGCGGATAATCCTTCACAACTCAACACAGAAGACTTAAAATATCTTCAAGCAAATGCTCCATTAGGAGACAAGTGGCGAGTTAACGATCATTGTTCATCTATCACAAGGTTATATGCTCTTTACGAAAATTTTGTCGAAAATCTAGTGGGAGATTGGATTATTTTGCTGCCTCAATTATATAGTTGCTATCAAGATTTACCTGAATCTGTAAGAAATCAGCATCAGACTGGTTGTGCTACATTACTGAGCAATGAAAATAAAAGAAATCGCTTCGATTCTCTTTCAGAGAGGGACATTATCAAAAATTTATTTGATACTGAATACCAAAATACAAGCAGATATAATCTCACATCAGCCGCTTTTTTGTTACATGAAGCTAATCTGAGAAAAGAGCAATTAACCAGACTTTTAGTCGATGCTGGCATATCTGCAACTGATTCTTGGCAATGGATAGAAAATCATAAAAAAGTTAAGAATTTTATTGACAATAATAGTAGGGGTAGTGTGGAAAATGAATTAAAGAATTTTATAGAACTTCGTAATAATTCTGCTCATGGTAAAGAAATAGATACCGTTCTTAATGCCAATGAGTTACTACAATTATGTGATTTTGTCGAAGCTATATGTCAAGCTATGAGTGAATTAGTTCTTTATTGCTTTGTTGATAGGAAGAAAAAGATAGGAAAGCTTCAAAAGATCGGTAAAGTTGTCAATTGGTATCAACAGCAACAAGCTTGCGCTATCAAAATATCAGATGAGCCACAGGAACCCAATAAAAGACTAGAAGTTGGTAAAAAAGTTTTTTTAGTCAGTGAAAATAAAAAAATATGTCAAAATGCTATTATTGAAAGTATTCGAATTAATAAAAATGGCAAAAATACCCCTCGCCGAAGAGTTCCAATAAGAGAGATAAAAGATTCTGAAATAGGCTTAAAATTTGACAAAGAAAGTCAAAAAGGATTAGAAGTTTATTTAGTTATTTCGGAATGATTGAAATGAATATAGCGTTTCTGGTAAATATGAAGTATAACCGGATTTGGCATCGTCTCCCCACTCCCCAACCCAAGGTGAGCGCATCTCAAACGCTATTGACAATTGACCAATTTTGTGATCTGCGTGGGCATTTCAAGTGATACCAGTCAATCAGAATAGTTACGAACTCGACCGATTTGGTCGATTTTTGCTTAACAATTGAGATGGCAAATTCTCCTCAAATATGCCTGAATCGTGGGTAAGCAACTCACATAAAGTTCATTTTGTCAAGGATCCTTAAGATGCGCTTACCCTGAAGTAGCTATAAGCTCACAGCCATTTTTTATTTATCGGCCAACGGAATCAAGTGGCGAGCGATGTCCCATGACTTGCCAAGATGACAGAGCGTCTATAGCTATTTTTCGGGGTTGGAAAGGGGACGGTACTGATAGCATTTTTCAAAAGTAATGGCAGATATGGTTAATTGCCCTCACCCCCAACCCCCCCTGCCACCCCGATGTGGGGGGTTGGAGGGGCGCGAGAGGGGTGTAGAATGCCTGCCATGAATAAAGAAAAATGGGATAACCTCATCCCTAAACCTTATTGCCGATTCCATCCAGGAATACTGTTAGGAAGTGAAAATTTATGTCACAATGACTCTATAAGGGCGATTTTTTAGTGATCGCCGAGGCCGTCTATTAATCGAATCGATGTCTTTGAAGAACGTAGCCCCAAACCGGAAACCTGACTTTCCTTTCCCATTCTTGCCACTGCTAGCGGAATTTTTCTCCCTTTTGTGTTATCCGCGGGAATTTTTGAGCTATTGCTGAGACTGGCATTTTGTCACTTCCCGTTAGTTGAATTCAACAAAAGAAGCTGTTTAGGAGCAATTTATGTTACACCGCAAGATTTATCAATTCTGTATGGATGGTCAGGAAGTCTGCATTTTCTTGCGCGATCAGCAAAGATGGATTGATAATGCTCGTATTGTCGATCTAGAAAGCGATCTCGTCACCATTCGCTACGAAACAGAGGAAGAAGACGAAATTAGTTCTTGGGAAGAAATGGTGCGTTTAGAAAGTATTGGTGCGGTTAGCAGAAAACTGGCCTCGGTGTCGCGGACGAATCCTGATATTAATGTCTCGGAAGATTGTCCGGAAGCAGAACAACTTTATCCCCATTCTCCCGATAGCTTAGATTAGTTTTGTCGATTTAACTGACAGTGGCTAGAAGTCCCGCGGTTTTAACCATAGCCAAGGGACTTTTAGGGAATGGAAGGGAAAAGAGTCGGTAAGAATCACCACTTGTTGTCAAATTATCCTAAGTAGTCGTGCAAAATTAATTTCTTGGTTAGGATAGGCAAAAGGCAAGAAGTAGTTAGATATGTGTAATTGATTGTGTCTAGCTACTTAAAAGCCGCCAGATTTTCTCTATTATAAGCTGGAGGAGCAAAATGAATTCTAATCCCTACTTCGCTGCCAAGTATATCTATCAAAAATTTGTGGCAGTAGTAATAGTTTTAATTAGTTGTTGGTTAGTGACTTTTCCAGCCTTCGCCGGCTCCGCCCCTCTAGAAGTTAAAATTAGTCTAGGCTCCGGCCAAGGAGAATTAAAATTCTTTCCTAGTCAATTAGACTTTATTGCCGGACAAAAATACAAATTAATCCTCGATAATCCCAGTCCCACTAAACATTATTTTACCGCTAAAGACTTCGCTGATGCTAGTTGGACGCAGAAAGTTGAAGCGGGAAAAGTGGAGATTAAAGGGGCGATTCACGAACTAGAATTAAAACCTAATGCACAGGCAGAATGGGTAATAGTTCCTCTCAAAACCGGTAAGTATAAATTAATCTGTACTATTCCGGGTCATGCCGAAGCGGGAATGGTGGGAGAAATCGCCATTAATAACCCATGAATTTAAGAAAAATTGTCTCCTTTGCTTTCCTATTATTTATTCCCCTATCGGTGGTCGCTAGTCGTCTTAATTGGGGAGATCAAGCTATTTTTATCACTGCCGCTTTATCGATCATTCCCCTGTCAATTTGGTTAAGTACGGCCGTGGAAAGAGTTGCCGTAGTCACCGGGCCAACTTTGGGAGGATTAGTTAATGCTATCTTCGGCAATACTACCACTTTAGTTATTGCCTTAATTGCCCTAAAAAAAGGCTTGGTGGACATCGTACAAGCCAGTATTACCGGTAGTATTCTCAGCGATTTATTATTATTTATGGGCATGGGAATGCTCACGGGAGGAATTCGCTACAAAGAGCAGGAATTTAAACCGATTTTAGCGCGGGTAAATGGTTCTTCCATGACTTTAGCAGTAATAGCGATCGCTTTACCAACTTTGGTAATATATACTTCTAACGTGGTGGAAGTTGCCGATATTCTCAGTCTTTCCCTAGTCACCGCCACGGTTTTATTAATAGTTTACGGGTTAACTTTATTATTTTCCCTCAAAACCCATAGCTATCTCTACGAAGTGGGATTAAGTAATGAAAATACCCCCGACAATCAGGTTAGTGAGGAAGAAAAAGCTCAAGTCTGGATTTGGTTACTTGTGCTGCTTACTTCCACCGTAGCTGTAGCTTATGAGTCGGATTTATTTGTTGATGTAGTGGAATCGGTGATGGAAGGATTTCATCTCACTCCTCTCTTTATCGGGGTGATTTTCATCCCTTTAATTAGCGATGTTTCTGGAATAGTTACCGTCACTCAATTAGCCCTAAAAAATCAGATGGATTTAACGGTTTCCGTGGCTATGGGTGATAGTTTATTGGTGGCTTTATTCGTGGCACCTTTATTAGTTTTTATCGGTCAATTTTGGCAGCAACCGATGGATTTAAATTTTAATCCCTTTAACGTGGTGGCTTTAATTGTAGCGGTGATTGTTACTAATTTAATCAGCTTTACTGGTCGTTCCAATTGGTTAGATGGAACCCTATTACTAGCCACCTATTTAATCTTGGCAGTAGCTTTTTATTACCATCCCGCCTAGCCAAAAAAGAGATTTAGGTATTTTCTGATATTTCTGTCTTAGAATGGATCGGTATCACCTTACCGCCGCAGGATTGCTGATGATGAAAAGAGGGTTTTGGTTTGTCGTCGGGTTAGTAGTAACGATAATTCTGCTTCCTTCCCTAGTTCTTTCTAATTCCATCGGTGAACAGGGAATTTATGCCGATCGCCTGCGGGCGGAACCCTATAATTTATTAGGGCGAAAAATTGCCATCGGTCAAGTGGAAATCGGACGACCGGCTCAGTTCGGTTATGATAAAGTGGCAGCTTGGCGACCTCCCTATAAGTTAGCCGGTGTTTTTTTTCGCGATCAAATTGCCAAACCCAACACCTATCTCGATAATCACGCCGCTATGGTGGCAACGGTGATGGTCAGTGATGATAAAAAAATCCCCGGAGTTGCCCCAAAAGCGAGATTATATTCGGGGGCGGTGGGTTCTTTGCGACGGGGCGGACAACCGGAAGAATGTCTGGCTAGTCAAAATATTGCCCGACAAAATAGCGGTGATGTGCGCGCCATTAACTTTAGTTTTGGGGAATCTTTGCAAAGAGATCAAAGACAGGAACCAAAATTAGATGGTCAAGCTTTATTAACTCAATGTGTTGATTGGTCATCGCGAGTTGATGATGTTCTTTATGTAATTGCTGGTAATCAAGGTAAGGGAGGAATTCCCATTCCCACCGATCATTTTAACGGCATTACTACCGCCTATACAGCGAAAAGAGAAGGAAAATTTACTAAAGTTGATTTTGCTAATATTAGTGCTTTGCCGGTGGGTATTGGTCGCAGTTTAATTAAACGGGAAATTAATGATGGTTCGCGGCGGTCAATTAATTTAGTTGCTCCCGGCAATAAAATAGAGCTTTATGACCTCAAAGGTAAATTAAATACTGTTAGTGGCACCAGTTTCGCCGCCCCTCATATTACGGCATCGGTGGCACTTTTACAAGAATACGGCGATCAACAAATTAATCAAAAAAATCCCCATTGGAGTGTCGATTCTCGTCATCATCAAGTGATGAAGGCAGTGATGCTTAACGCTGCCGATAAAATTAAAGATACGGGGGATGGGTTACGGTTAGGTATGAGACGGACGGTCTTAACTAAAGACCAAAAAACTTGGTTAGAGTCCGATGCTTATAAAGATCCGAAAATTCCTTTAGATATGCAGATGGGGACGGGACATCTTAACACTTTTCGCGCCTACCAACAGTTTAGTAATGGTCAATGGTCTGCCGCAGAATCTATTCCTGCCATTGGTTGGGATTACGGTACAGTTACCGCTAATGATTATCAAGATTATGCCCTAGAGAAGCCATTAAAAGCTAATAGTTTTGTCTCGATAACTTTAGCTTGGGATCGTTTAGTAGAACTAATCGATACTAACCGCAATAATCTCTATGATCTCGATGAAAGTTTCCGGGATCGCGGCCTGAATAATTTAGATGTTTATCTTTTACCTGCCCAGGAGGATAATAATGCTAAATACACCTGTGCTTCCCTGAGTGATAGTGATAGTTTAGAACATATTTTTTGTCCTGTCCCCATCTCTGGAAACTATAAAATTCGGGTTCAATATCGTCAACAAGTTAACGAGAAAGAACAAGCTTTTGCTCTCGCTTGGTGGACGGTTCCCGAATAATAAAAATGATAGTAAATCCTGTTTAAAAAGTATAGGAGAGTGGGAAGATGGGAGCGATTTTTTAAAGTTCGATTGGTAGTTAATCGTACTATCTCTGAGAGACACCTCGTTTTCTTTTCGGGATAACATCGTCGGGGATGCCCCAATAGTTTGATGCCTGAGACATATTATACAGCAATAATTCGGCTGGCATTTTTTCTAAAATAACTCGGTTGAGATTAGCGGTATTGATATTCATTGCTCCCATCACAGAAGAGCCAAGTTCTTTCGATAATAGCGGAATAACCGCGTTACCAATCTCACGAAAACCATGCCATATTGTGCGGTGAAACTGAAACCAATCGGGGAATGTATGTAATCTGGCGGCTTCTCGTACAGTAATACAACGAGGAATAGAATAGTGAATGGGTCTAGGAGCAGTATAGGCCCCTTTGTCACTATTAGTTCCGGCCCGGAGAGTATTACATAAACCAGTGGGAGAAAGCTTTAAAAAGCGACTTTTTGGTTCCACTGTACCCGGTTCGGTTATGATAAATCTATCAATTGATCTTTGGGTATGAACTGAGCCTATATGTCCATAGATTTTTGTATCTACTGTTCTTTGATGGCAAAGTTTAAAAATATCCCCTGGCTGCACTGAATATTTTTTCCTCTTACCACTATAATCTAATTTTGATGCAGGTATGCCTAAATCAGTATCGATAAAGGCAGGTATTAATTCTAAATCTGAAATCGCATCATAGACGCTGGTAAAAGCTGATTTTTTGGCTGAGTTTAAATCGACGGTCTTTGTCAAAGGATATTTAGCCATCGGCACGTCTTTTCGACTACCAATTAAGATTAATCTTCTGCGCTTTTGTGGTGCGCCATATTCACTGGCATCAAGGATTTTAATTGGCTGATTAATTGTATAGCCAATAGCTTCAAATTCAGAAATTAACTCCTCTAAAAATTGTTTGTGTTTACCCGTAGCCATGCCGGGGACATTTTCAAAGATAAAATACTTGGGTTTAATTTCTGCTACAATCCGCAGATATTCAAATACAAGAGAATTTCTAGGATCATCTATTTGTCGTTTACCAATCAATGAAAAACCTTGGCAGGGGGGACCGCCGGCAATTAAACTAACATCGGTGGCATAGCCTTTTAGTTTTAATAATTCCCATATTTCTCTACTTGTTACTTTGGCTATATCCCGGCAGATAGTTTGACAATAGGGAAAGTTAAAATGATGAACCAAGGAATGGACTGCATCAAACTCCACCGCTACAGCAATATCAAATCCCGCCGCTTCTAGACCAAGGGACATCCCACCGCAGCCGGCAAATAAATCGATCGCAATTGGTCTATGTTTCACTTTGATGATTAGCTCTCTATTCTCTGCCTTTCATTATACTGTATTTTTGATATAATTAACACTTTAAATTTTATTAAGAGGGCAATTACTCGAGCAATTTAGTAATCAATTGATCGACTTTCTCTAATTCTTGAATAATTTGTTTAACTCTCTCTAATTCGTCGGCAGGGTTAGGCGGTTGTTTCGTTTTTCTTGCCGAAGAATGAGCGATTTCACCGCGTGCTTCTCCAAAAGTATCCATATTTAGTAACCAAACTTGATCTAATTCATCACTATCGATGCCGATTGGTAAGAGTAATTTTAATAGGTTAGTTTCTTTAATCCCATGATTTTGATCGATAACTGATTTAAAACATCTAATCGCTATGTCAATTTTTTTAGTGATTTTTAGTTTATCTTCAGGCAGATTTTTCTTACCTTTAAGAGGAGTAAGGGTGTCGGGAGGAGCTTCCATTTCTTGACCAGAAAAAGCGATTACACATAACAAAACTCCCCTAGCTTTACCTTGATTATCCCAGATATTTTTTGCTGTCTGTACGGTCTCCCAAACTCGATCTTCAAGATAAGATTCAATCTCAGCATGAGCAAAAACTCGATAGGCAAAAGTTAAAGCTAATTGTCTTTCAGAATAGTCATTTATCTCGCTAAATTTACGAGGTAGGAATTGTCTTTTTAGTCGAGTCAATTCTCTGGTTAGTTGTCTAAATCTTAGAGATTTCGGCATAGTAAAAAAACTAACTATCTTAACCCCTTAAAAATAATACGGTTATCTTCCATCTGAGGAATATTGAAGTTAATATCTAATACTTTTGATAAAGCTTGACCCCATAAATGAAAACGATTGTAAGTTGCTCTAATACTTTTAGTAGTTTTTTCTACTGAGTTCCTAAATTCATTGTCAGGGTTAGATAATAATTCTTTAAAAGCATTTTCTATCTGTTCTTTGTTTTTCTCGGCAGCTGCTCTAATTAGATCATCGCAAAAGTAAAAAACCATCACATCTAAAATTGCTCGATTGAACTGACTTCGATAAGTTGCCGATTCAGGCAGCCAGAGACGAGAAAAGTTTTTCTCTCCAAAAATATTAATTGTTGTTTGGACAGCTTTTTCAAATTGATCAACAACATTGATAATTTCATCTGAGCGTTTTTCCCATTCTTGATTGAAATTTTGACAGGTTTTATCTAGAAGTATCTTAACATCACCGCGATAATCGGATAAATAATAATGAAAAGCTACATAACGCAATAGTATATCAGTGTCGCGCATCCGGAAATCGGGATAGGAAGATTTAAATATTTTCTTTAATGCTTGACTTTCGATCGCTCGATCATCTAAAAAATTAATAAAACCCCCTGGGTGTAATGCTTGTCTTAATTCTTGAGAAGACAAAGGGGTATTTTCCACATTGAGACGCAGAAAAATTTTATGGAGGAAACTCTCCGTTTTCCAATTACGGATAACAATCGTGCGGATAGTTTGATTATCCAGTTGGTCTGAGATATCATTTAAATTGAAGTCATTTTCTATATCCTGATATTGGCAGCCATTGAGATTATCTAGAAATTCTAAATCTTTTAAAGTAAAACTATTATTAGGTGTGGCACTGTCACCATAAAACTGTAAAATTGTTAGTAGGCGTTGTTTGCCATCAAGAACGATAAATTTCCCTTTTTCCTTATTATTAGTAGCTAAGACAATCAGTGGGACTGGAAACCCTAGAATTAGGGATTCAATAAATCGACTTTTACGAGTAATATTCCAAGCATCTCGTCTTTGAAAGCGCGGATTGAGTTGAATATTTTCTCGAATTAATTGATCGCGGATCGTTGCGGTAGTCCAATCACTGCTGGCAACAACAGTCTCGGAGATTTCTTTGAGTTGTAGCTTTTTTTGGTTTGCTGATTCTCCTGCAATATCTTCTTCTTCTTCCGCAAAATCCACCGCTTCTATTTCTTCTAAAATCTCTAACTGTGTCATGGTAGTAATTAATCTCCTCAATTGTCTATTCTGCAAAAATCCCGCCCCAATATTTGGACGGGACTAACAATCAATCAATAATTCAATACTACTCCCATTCTATAGTTCCGGGGGGCTTAGAAGTAATATCATAAACCACGCGGTTAACTCCCTTAACTTCATTGACAATGCGATTAGAAATTGTCTCCAATAAATCATAGGGAACCCGGGACCAATCGGCAGTCATTCCGTCTTCACTGCTGACTAAACGTAGGACAATGGGATAAGCGTAGGTGCGTTGATCTCCCATCACTCCCACACTGCGGACAGGCAATAAAACCGCGAAAGCTTGCCAGAAATCGTGATACATTCCCTGCTTATTAATCTCGTCGCGCACCACCCAATCTGCATCGCGCAAAATATTTAATTTATCTGCGGTGACTTCCCCTAAAATGCGAATTGCTAAACCGGGGCCGGGGAAAGGTTGACGACGAACAATTTCTTCCGGAAGACCAATTGATCGGCCTAATTTTCTCACCTCATCCTTAAATAATTTTCGCAGGGGTTCGACTAATTTAAACCGGAGATTTTTCGGCAGTCCACCAACGTTATGATGACTTTTAATTTTAACCGCGACTCTTTCCCCGGTTTTGGGATCCACATTACTATCGGCCGATTCAATCACATCGGGATATAAAGTTCCTTGGGCCAGATAATCAAAGGGTCCCAAACGATTCGATTCTTCTTCAAACACCTGAATAAATTCATGGCCGATACGACGGCGCTTTTCCTCGGGATCCGTGACGCCGGCCACTTGCGCTAAAAATCGCTCTCTAGCGTTGACATACTCGACTCTAATATGGAATTGCTCGTTAAATATCTGCATTAATCGTTCTGGTTCACCCTTACGCATGAATCCCTGATCGATAAACATACAGGTTAGTTGATCACCGATCGCTCGATGCAAGAGGAATGCTAAGGTAGAGGAGTCCACACCGCCGGATAAAGCCAATAAAACTCGCTTATCGCCCACTTTTGCCCTAATTTCTCGGATCGATTCCTCGACAAAAGCTTCCGTGGTCCAAGTGGGTTCGCATTTGCAGATATGATAGACGAAATTGCGAATTAAGGCGATTCCTCCCACAGAATGGACAACTTCCGGGTGAAACTGCACTCCAAAGAGTTTTTTCTTGTGATCGGCAATGGCCGCACAATCGGTATTATCGGTATGAGCGAGAATTTCAAAACCCGCGGGCAATTCCACGCAGGAATCCCCGTGACTCATCCAAGCGGTGGAACCGTCCTCGACATTGGTTAATAAATCGGTAGGATCGTTGATAAATAGGGATGCTTTGCCGTATTCAGCCCGTTTTGCCCGTTCTACCCTGCCCCCTAACTGCTGTACCATCAATTGCATCCCGTAGCAAACTCCGAGGATGGGTACACCTAAATTCCAAATTTCGGGATCACAGTGGGGCGCTCCAGGATCATAGACGGAATTGGGACCGCCCGAAAGAATTATTCCTTTCGGGTTGATTTGGGCCAATTGTTCAGCACTGGTACGATAGGAGAGAACTTCGGAGTAAACGTTCGTTTCCCTGATTCTGCGGGCGATTAATTCAGAATACTGGGAGCCAAAGTCAAGAATGATGATTATTTGACGATTAAGGCTATTAGTGAAGGACTCTGAGGGCAAAGTCTCTTGGGGGGTGGGAAGGGGGGTTTGAGTTGTCACTGCGATCAAAAAAAGAAACTGGCAGGAAAAGGTTAAAGATTTGTGAACTAAATCGGCTATTGTTCTGGAAATAAGCTACAATAGTATCGCCTTATTAGTTTCATTTTTTAAGACTAAATAGGGCTTGCTGAATAAATGTGAAATGTAGGCAAAGTAAGGGTTTTGGGGCTTTACGAGCGAAACAGGTGCAAGATTTTGAGAGAATCGTCGTTCAAAACCTTGCGTCTTCATCGGCCCGCGTCCTGTAGGGGCGAAGCATTCGGGCAATAACCTATCGGTGAAACCGTAGATTTTCTATCCGAATGCTTCGCCCGTACTTTTTCAGCAAGCCCTAAAGATTCCCACGATCATAGCACGGTCACTAGGGAGTGACTTGTAGATTTTGCAAAAATTTAAGGCCATTTTCGCTTTTGCTGATCAAAGAACGAGAGCGATCGAATAAAATACAACCGACCCTAAGATGACCGTTACTGTGGTTATAAACGTATTCTTGGCAACGGCGATCAATCGTATTAGCCATTTCTCCATAGATGCGTTCCACCCAATTATCGCCCGTTTGCCGGTCTAATTGACGCAGATATTCCAGACCGTTTTCGCTGGTGCTACTGTCAAAAATTTGCTGGAGATGGGGGGTAGCTAAACCCATTTTAGCGGCGTAGGCGGTAAGAATTTCCCGACGACCATCGGCGAGATGATGGTGAGTCTGAAAGATTCCCCCGGCAAGTTTAATTAATTTACCGTGATAACCAAACAAAAGAATTTCAGAGATTCCCTGTAATTGTGCCTCTAATAACATCGGCCCGATCCAATTGGCTGTTTTTACCAAAATATCAGGATTAATACCCATTTGAGGGGCTAAATCTAAGCCATTTTCCCCGATACAAAACACCAAGCGATCGAAACGACGGGATAAATTTTTCAATTGCTCGCGAAAGATTTCCAACTGTCCGGGAGCGCTGAGGGGTTGGGAAATGCCAGTGGTACCCAACAAAGATAACCCCTCTACCACGCCAAAAGCGGCGTTAGAAGTCCTTGTGGCCAGTTTTTTGCCTTCTGGAAGGATAATCGTCACTTTGATGCTTTCTTGGGGCAGTAACAGGGGTCTGAGGTTTTCTTGCAGCAGACGCTGGGCATAACTATAAATAGCTGATTTTCCGCCATTATCAACCTGGATGCCGATTCCTTCGCCGCCTTGAATCTCTATCTCTTGATTACCCGTCTTTATTTCTACTAACGCCCATATAGGGGTATTTCTAGTTAAATCTAAATTATCCCCCGGATCGCTGCGGGTGATGGCTAGGGCAGCATCGGGGTTCAGTCGGGCAACTTGTTCGATGGCAATTGTAACGGCTTCTGGCGGTTCTAAAAGATTAAAAGTAACGGAATTTAGCTCATTTTCGCCGTGGAGATGCTGGAGAGATGCGATCGCACTGGCACAGGCAAAAACCGGTAAAGTGTAACCCGAACGGGGTGGGGAGATAGACATAAATAGGGTTGATAGCCAATCAAATTAGCCGTAATCTGATTATAGAACTAGGGGGCAACCGCTGCTATTTTTGATGATTCTTTGACATCCTCACCACGCTATCTTTTTAAGGATAGTGGCTGAATGGGTTTGATACTTGACCAAAAAAATGCCTAATCGCTTAGGTCTTACCTCCATGTTGTCAACTGATTTTAATTATTTTCATTAGCAATAATTTGCTGAATTTGTTGTTTTAATTTAGGTAAATTATCTTTAATAACTCCCCAAACTTCATCTACATTGATTCCCGTGTAGCTATGGATTAAAATATCTCGAAACCCTGCAATTTTACGCCAAGTAATTTCAGGATATTTTTTTCTAATCTCAGGAGAGAGTTGTTTAACAGCTTCTCCAATGACTTCAAAACAGCGAATCACAGCATCTTGAATTAATAAGGATTGATAGAATCTGTCTTTTCCCTCCTGTGTATAAGATTCGATTCGTTCAATTCTGTCTAAAATATCACCTAAATAAATTAAGTCATCATTCATAAAGGAATCACCTCTTTCATGATTCTTTCCCGAAAACAATCTCGTAAACTGTTAATAGTAGCCACATCAACCTTACAGCCTAAATAATCTTCTAAGTCTTGAATTAAACCAATTCTATCTAATAAGTTGCGCCCTTGTTCCATTTCTACTAAAAAGTCAATATCACTGTCATTGCTGTCTTCTCCTCTGGCAACTGATCCAAATATTAGAATATTAAATGCTCCATGTTTTCGAGCAATTTTTATAATATTTTCTCGTCTTTCTTTAAGAAGTTGATAGCGTTTCATTTTCATAATTTCCCGAATCACTCAATACTTTTTTGGGCAAGCAATATTAGTTTTTCCTACAATAATTATAGCATTTTACCCGTACATAACCAATATAAGGGTTCAATTATGCCAAAAGGTTGCCATTCTTGAGGATTTCTAATCACGGCCAATGTTCCCTCTTTACTTTTTGATTGAATAATTGAATTAGGGTCGCAATATTGACCAAATACTCCGAAGGATGAAGTGGTAAAATATTCAACTTTTCCCTTGTCCTCCTGAGTCCAATTTTCTAGGATTGCATACATTTTAGGAAAGCGTCTTTGCACCAGACCACGAGGATCATCTCGATTAACCCAAAGTTCTGATAAATCACATTTCGTGACAGCAAAAGCGATACGACAACCTTGCGGGTTACGCTGTGTTAAATCTGTAGTAAATTTTTCTAAAGACTTAGCATATACCTCATCTTCTCGATGAGATGTTCCATCTATTGGTAAGAAATATCCACCTATATCACTAAATAAATCATCATAATATTCTGTGAAGTTATTAGATGATGAAAACTCTTTAATATCTCTCAAGAGAGTATCTGGCATATCGTAGATATCAAATGAAACTTTTTCTGTATTTTTAGTCCAAAATAATCCTTTTATTTCCAGAGTAATAGTAAAACTATATAAAGGATGATAGCAAAAGCTATCGTAAAATTGTGTTACTTCTAACATCACTTGCTCTTTTAAAATGTTTTCTGCCTTATAACTCAATTTTCTTTCATACGAGTCCGCACTAATCGGTGTTACTTGACAAGATAAAACCTTTTTAGATTTTACCTGATGTTTTTGATGATAAGCTAAAGTCGCAAGATAAGTGCTTAATCCTGCTGCAGAAGAACCTATACCTATGATAATAGTCATAACATTACCTCAGAGAAATAGTGTGTTTAAAAAGGTTGAACAACTAGACGATTAACCCCACCTACAAACCCATCAAAGACCAATTCAAGAAAAAGAAACTTAGCTCACATTGAGCAATTAATGGCGGTGGGAGCCTCACTTTCTTGGCCGAGTAAAAGGCAGTATAACTGAACTTCCCCGTTGACAAAAGGCCATAACATCTGCTGTAGGAGGGATTAAGAGTATTCAAGCAAATCGTCCCCAAGTCCTTCAATAAAGTCCGAAAACTAGGTCCGGGAAAGTTCTCTTAATTCCTTTTGGACATAATCTTAGGTTTTATGGCTAGGATTGTCTCTTGTCTTTTTTCTCCTCCTGTCTCCTCATCTAAGGGAAGATTGTTGATTTTTACAGGAGTTCTATTAATCTTTCAGCAATTGTAAGCGATAACGATACAAAGCCACAGGACGATTCGGCGCTTGGAAATAATCAGGAGATTGGGGGGAAAGATAAATGGCTGTCACCTGATCGCCTAGAATTTTATTAGGAGATAATAACTGATAGGCGGTGGTGGTTTCCACCTCATTAAGATAAGTATTGGTTTCTCCCCGGAAAATTTGTTGACTAATTTCTGTGGCAATAAATTGATTTCGGCTAGGAGTTTCGCTATTTCTGGCAATTACCGTGGAAATTAGTTGATGAGCGCCCCGTAAAAAGGTAATCTGACGATTGGGATTATTGGGGTCAGTTTTTACCGATAATACCGATTGATTACCTAAATAGGCGCGACTAATTGCTAAACCATTAAAGGATCGATCGGCCACAGTTGATGGTTTACTGATAATGGTGGATAAAAAGGCAGCATTTATCGGTCTGGACATAGCTTTCTCAATGAATCTCACTGGAAACTCGATCGATTGTTCTAGGTAACGACGATTACTTTCAAAACCAGGTGTGATAATCTGGGGAGCAAGAGGAGCGGTTAAATCGATCAGAGTACTGGTGACAGTCCAATTGCCTACCATCCAATCGGGATAAACTAAATCTCCGCTGGCAAAACTAACCACCGGTTTAGTCATCCAGCGAGGATAATCGGTTAAGCGATCGCTTAAATTTCCTGCCATAGACAATTTTAAATGGTTACTACAGCCTAGAATCAATACTAACAAGAACAAAATTATCCTTTGCATGGGTAAAAATATTTTTTAAGTAATATTCTTTAATTATGAACGATTTGATCAACTCCCAAGCCTTTAATCTCGATTCGGCAGTAATTCCCATCGCACCCACTGGTTTTAAATCGGGTTTTATTGGCATTATTGGTCGTCCTAATGTGGGCAAATCCACCCTGATGAATCAATTAGTGGGACAAAAAATCGCCATTACTTCTCCCATCGCTCAAACTACCCGCAACCGTTTACGCGGCATTGTCACCGGCGAGCGCTCCCAGATGATTTTTGTCGATACCCCCGGCATTCACAAGCCTCATCACGAATTAGGCAAAGTTTTAGTTAAAAATGCCGAAAACGCCATAAATTCTGTAGATTTAGTTTTACTTGTTGTCGATAGTAGTAATTTTTTGGGTAGTGGCGATCGCTATATTGCCGATTTACTGACTAAAAACCAAACTCCCACGATTTTAGGGCTAAATAAAGCCGATCAGCAACCGGAAGACCCGGAGCCTATCGACGATAGTTATCGCACCTTAGCGGCGGAAAATAACTGGCCTCTGCTCAAGTTTTCGGCACTGGAGGGGACGGGAATCGAAGAACTGCAAAATCTGTTAACTGATTCCCTCGAAGTCGGTCCCTATTACTATCCCCCCGATTTAGTCACCGATCAACCGGAAAGGTTTATTATGGGCGAATTAATCCGCGAACAGATTTTACGGCAAACCCGTCAGGAAATTCCCCATTCTGTGGCAGTGGTGATTGAACGCGTCGAGGAAACTCCCGCTTTAACCAAGGTTTTTGCCGCCATTAACGTGGAACGAGCTTCCCAAAAAGGGATCGTCATCGGTAAAAATGGCAGTATGTTAAAAGCGATCGGCTCTTCGGCTCGATCGGCTATTCAAAAGTTAATCGCCGGGGAGGTATATTTAAAATTATTTGTGAAGGTAGAACCAAAATGGCGACAATCTCGCTCACTTTTAGCAGAATTTGGCTATCGCACCGAGGAGTGAATTGGGGTGTAGGGTGTAGGGTGTAGGGTGTGGGGTGTGGGGTGTAGGGTGTGGGGAGAAGGAAGAATAAATAAAAATAATCTCCTGAAGACTGAAGACTGATAATTTTCATTTTTGTAGTAGAATGGAGAGCCACTAATAACCGATTTCTGGAATAATGACCGATATTAAAACCCTAATTAAACAGGTACACCAAGAGGCAAAAAAAGAGGATTTTCCCATCGATACCCTAATTTACCAAGAGGCCAAAAAAGACCCCTTTGAACCGGTTTTGTATGCAGGTAATCTGGCTAGTCAGTTATGCTTTTTTGGGCGGGATTTAGGACGAGATGAAGTGTATGCAGGACAACCTTTGATCGGGGCTGCCGGTAGAATGGTGAGAGAGGGATTTTTTCAAGCTTGGCAGGGGAGAAAATCTCATGATCGTCAAGAGTTATTATCCGTGTGCGATCGAATTTTCCTAACTAATACAGTTCCCTACAAACCTCCGGGTAATAAAGCTTATTCTGGGGAAGTGAAAGATCGTTTTCGTCCATTTATAGAAAAACTGCTCGTTTTTTATTGGCAAGGTGATCATATCATTCCCCTTGGCACGGAAGCTTTTAAATGGTTTGAACCCTACGGTAAACCGAAAGAAGTAGATAAATTCTATCTTGATAAAGAACGCTTTACCAAAAAACTGCTAGTTACCCTTACCGCTACCGATGAAGATGGATTAAAACAGCAAAAGAAAGTGACTTTATTGCCTCTCCCCCATCCCTCTCCTCTCAATCAAAGATACTATGCTCTTTTTCCTGATTTATTACAAAAAAGATTAACTGAATTTGCCTTTTAACTAATGAGAATTTACGGCAATCGTCCCATAAAAACCCTAGCAGGACAATTAACCCGTCCGACGACAGCAAGGGTGCGAGAAGCTTTATTTAATATCTGGCAACAGAAATTATCCGGCTGTCGTTGGTTGGATCTTTGTGCGGGTAATGGTTCCATGGGTGCGGAAGCTTTATGTCGAGGTGCGAGTCTAGTAATCGGAATTGAACAATCAGGACGCGCTGGCGAAATTATCAAGGAAAATTGGCGCAATTTAGCAACTTCTCCCCAGCAATTCCAAGTAATTCGGGGGGATGTACTGACAAAGTTAGCCACTTTAGCGGGGAAAAGTTTTGATTTAATTTATTTTGACCCTCCCTACGAAAGCGGTTTATATTTACCGGTACTAACTGCCATCTCTCAATTTAATTTATTAGATTCTCTGGGGGAAATTGCCGTGGAACATAATCCCAAATCTTGGCAAGCAATTAATCTAGAAGGTTTAACCATTTGTCGTCAGAAACGCTACGGCAATACCACCTTAACTTTTTATCAAAAAGCAGATGTCTCCTGACCACTGACTCTTAAGGTTTGATCCCCCCTGCCCCCGTAGGGTTGATTCATGAATCAACCCTACCTTCCTAGGGAGAAGGGAGAATAAATAAAAATAATCTCCTGCCGACCGCCGGAAATGGTCAATTTTATTTGGCAACCCAGAAAAATTATTATTTCTCAACAAAATCACATAATTTGTCACTTTTCTTGACAATTATCCTGAGCAACCCGAGAAACTTTCTGGCAACCGCAGTTAATCGCCCCCTGTTTAAGCTATTTAAAGAAAAATCAGAGCTTATTTCGATAAAATTCGCAGTAAATAGGCTATAGCCTCCTAAAACACTTAAATCCCTTCTCCTAGTCCTTTTTTTGACCTAAAACTACCCCGAAGTTTCCTGACACAGCAGCTTAACCATCTCCCCTTAACCCTTGCTGCTCCCCAGATTATCCCCTAATTTTTGTATAAATTTATACCCGACAAAAATAGTCGGGTATATTTGACACCAAGATTTTGGGAGTGATAGGATGCTTGTAGATTCAGTTGACGGCAAGACAGGAAAATCATGACCCTAGCGACAAACATCGAAACCTCAAAATTCATCCCCACCTTTACCCGCTTGGTTTCTAAGGAAGGAGGGACTTCTTACCCCCTGAAAGCGCTGAATATCTGCGAAGAAACCTTTGCCCCCCTGGAAGTGGACTACGATTACGACCTCATCCGTCGCACTGTCACCAGAGAAAGCATTCAAGCAGGTCCCAATTCCATCTGGCGCTATCGTTCCTTTTTGCCGGTGGAAAGTGAAAATCCTATCGATGTGGGTACGGGTATGACTCCCCTAGTTAAATCCCACCGTTTAGCCCGGCGCTTGGGTCTAAAAAATCTCTACATTAAAAATGATGCCGTCAATATGCCCACTCTCAGCTTCAAAGATAGAGTGGTATCCGTCGCCCTTACCCGCGCCAAAGAATTAGGTTTTACCACCGTTTCCTGTGCTAGTACGGGAAATCTGGCCAATTCCACCGCCGCTATTGCCGCTCACGCCGGTTTAGACTGTTGTGTTTTCATTCCCTCCGATTTAGAAGCGGGTAAAATTCTCGGAACCCTAATCTATAATCCCACGGTAATGGCGGTTAAAGGCAATTACGATCAGGTCAACCGTCTCTGTTCAGAAGTGGGCAATACCTACGGTTGGGGTTTTGTCAACATCAATCTGCGTCCCTACTATTCCGAAGGTTCCAAAACCTTAGGCTTTGAAGTGGCCGAACAATTAGGCTGGAAACTCCCCGATCATATTGTCGCACCTTTAGCCAGTGGTTCCCTCTTTACCAAGATTTATAAAGGCTTCCAAGAATTCGTCAAAGTCGGTTTGGTGGCAGATAAAGCAGTGCGTTTTAGTGGCGCTCAAGCGGAGGGTTGTTCCCCCATTGCCCAAGCTTTCAAGGAAGGACGGGATTTTGTCGCCCCAGTTAAACCCAATACTATCGCCAAATCGATCGCTATTGGTAATCCCGCCGATGGTGTTTATGCCCTTGATATTGCGCGTAAAACCGGCGGTAATATTGAATCCGTCACCGATGCCGAAATTATCGAAGGTATTAAACTTTTGGCAGAAACGGAAGGCATTTTCACGGAAACCGCGGGCGGTACAACTATCGCTGTCTTGAAAAAATTAGTAGAAGCGGGTAAAATCGACCCCGAAGAAACCACGGTCGTTTATATCACTGGTAATGGTCTAAAAACCCAAGAAGCGGTACAGGGTTATATCGGTGAACCCCTGTTAATCGAACCGAAATTAGAAAGCTTTGAACGGGCCCTAGAACGTTCCCGCACCCTCGAACGCCTCGAATGGCAACAGGTTCTCGTCTAGAATTGATGCTCAGGGATGATGGGGCAATTATTCCCTTGCCTCATCTCCACAAGCAATTTAAATTCGCGCGCAGCTTACCGTCCTTTCCACTTTTTCCTTGATATCTATGGCTGTAAAAGTTCTCATTCCTACTCCCCTGCAAAAATTTACAGAAAATAAGGCTACCATCGAGTGTAGTGCTAGTAGTGTCGGTGATTTAATCGAATCCTTAGAAGCAAGTTTCCCCGGTATTAAGGCCCGCTTATGCGATGAAGAGGGCGCACCCCGGCGCTTTTTAAATTTCTACGTCAACAGTGAAGATATTCGCTTCCTCGATGGGACAAAAACCCCCTTAAAAGATGGCGATGAAGTCAGTATCGTTCCTGCGGTGGCTGGAGGTTAACGTCCCCATAAGTTTGTTTTCCGTCAATTGTAATTAGACCCCTAGAAAGTGATGTTTTCTGGGGGCTTTTATTCAGGTAAGTTCTAAGCTGCCCGCGCATTTAAGTAGGGAGGCAGAATTATTTGTAGGATGGGTTAGCGGTAGCGTAACCCATGCGGGCGTTGGGTTTCATGCTTCAACCCAACCTACGTTCTACACTAGCAATATTTAGTTCATTTTTCGGTATCTTTTGAGACTTTTTTATCGGATATTTTCCAAGTCCGTCCTTGACAGTAAACTTGGCCATCTTTAATCTGAACGCCAAAAACCTGACGGGCTAATTGTAAAATTTCTTTACGTTCTTCATCGGTTAAATAATCATTTCCTTTTCTTCCGCTAGGGCAGATTTTTTGGTCGCCTCCTGCTTCTAGATAACGCTGTCTTCCTTTGGCTGCAATTTCGCCAATTCTTTCGTATTCTTGCTGTTGAAGTTCTGTCGGTTTTTTCATGGTTAAAGCATCCATTCTAGGGGAACAATTTCGCCATTAGGCAATAAGTATGATCTGGGCAATGTTAGACTAGAAGTAATGATTAGCCAAGCTCCATTATCTTCATCATAGACTCTAAAGAGCAGGAGTCCCAAAGTTTCAAGAGCATTTAAGACAAGATACTGTTCTTCTGTAGGTTCCACTTTTCTAAATAATTATTGTGATGATTTTCAATTATCTGGTAGATAAATTACCCCTTTAGCAATTCTTCCCTCTGTTCCTAATGTCTTGGCAGGAATTTCTAGGTTATCGGTGGAATCTATATAGGGTTTGCTGAAAAAGTACGGGCGAAGCATTCGGATAGAAAATCCACGGTTTCACCGATAGGTTATTGCCCGAATGCTTCGCCCCTACAGGACGCGGGCCGATGAAGACGCAAGGTTTTGAACGACGATTCTCTCAAAATCTTGCACCTGTTTCGCTCGTAAAGCCACAAAACCCTTACCTTGCCTAGATTTCACATTTATTCAGCAAGCCCTATATAAATTAGGATGTTTTCGTCAATTGGGATTGGAGTTAGTCGAGTCATGAGTAATGCAAAAATTGAAAATTAACTTTTTTCTCTAGTCAATTGCCATAGAAGTTCTCATCTAAGATTTGCTCTGGCAAGAAAGGACAAATTTGAGGATAATCATTTTCTGGGGGAATCCGAACACCAAATTGAGGGAGTTTCCCTTTCTTAATTGCCACTTGACGAGCATCTGGATAAGCTTCCTCGATAGCAGTTTCTAGATAGGATTTCAGGGAAGGCGTATTGCGTAAGTTTTTCTCAATTCGCTGGCGATGCTCAATAATAGAACAATACCAGCTATCCTTCATTGATGGCGGTGCGTCGTGCTGTACTTTTAATTTGAGCAAATGAGCCAAAAGAATCATCAAATTACTTTCTAAAGTTCTTTTTTCCGATTTTCCCAACTCGGTTAACTCCTCAATTAAGTTATCAGTATCCAGCGCAGCAAATTCCCGCTTCTGTAGGTGATTAATTGTTGTTGCGAGCCACAATTGAAAATCTTGTTCGTAGAGAGTTTTCGACATAGCGATAAGTTGTTCCTTCGAGTCAATAACTAGATTGATAACTAAGCGGCTACAATTCTCAAGGCGTTACTAATTTCTAGCTTCCCTTGGAGTTTACCAAAAAATCACCTAAAATGGAAACTATCTGTATCCCTTGCTGACTGCCTATGGCTCCCTACACCATTTTCTACTATCGTTGAGCAAACCAGCGAACGATAAGGAGTTAAAACTATGCCTTTAAGTTGGAATGAAATAAAAAATCGCGCCATCGCTTTTCAAAAAGAGTGGGAAGGAGAGACTTCAGAAAAAGCAGAATCTCAATCTTTTTGGAATGAGTTTTTTCATGTCTTTGGCATTTCACGGCGTAGGGTAGCCAGTTTTGAGCAACCGATAAAAAAAGCAGATAATAAACAGGGTTTTATTGATTTACTCTGGAAAGGAACGATTTTAGTTGAGCATAAATCGAAGGGGAAAGATTTAGAAAAAGCCACACAACAGGCTAAGGATTATTTTCCCAATTTAAAGGAACATGAGTTACCGCGTTATATTTTAGTCTCGGATTTTCAACGGTTTAAATTATATGATTTAGATTCGGGCAATCAATGGGAATTTGAATTAAGCAATTTTGTTGATAACGTTCATTTATTTGATTTTATTGCTGGTTATGAAAAGCGAGTTTATAAAGACGAAGATCCCGTCAATATTCAAGCAGCCGAGTTAATGGGAAAACTTCATGATTACCTCAAAGAAATTGGTTATATGGGGCATGATTTAGAAGTTTATTTAGTGCGTTTATTATTTTGTTTATTTGCCGATGATACGGGTATTTTTAATAAGGGTATTTTCTGGGAATATATCGATCTACATACCAAAGAAGATGGCAGTGATTTGGCGATGCACATCGCTTCTATTTTTCAGGTTTTGAATACACCAGAAGAAAAAAGATTAAAAAATATCGATGAGAATTTAACTCAATTTCCCTACATAAATGGCAAGTTATTTGAGGAGTCGTTACCTTTAGCAGCTTTTGATAGCAAGATGCGAGTCATGTTATTAGAAGCTTGTGCTTTTGATTGGGGGAAAATTTCCCCTGCTATTTTTGGCTCTATGTTTCAAGCGGTAATGAATCCAAAAGAGCGACGCAATTTAGGGGCGCATTATACCTCCGAGAAAAATATTCAAAAGGTGATTAAACCGTTATTTTTAGATGATTTATCCAGAGAATTTGAGAAGATTAAAGGCAATCGCAATAAATTACTAGAATTTCAGAAAAAGATTGCTAATTTATATTTTCTTGATCCTGCCTGTGGTTGCGGCAATTTTTTAATTATTACCTATCGGGAGTTACGCGATTTAGAGATTTTGGTATTACAGGAGTTAGATAAAACGGGGCAGTTAGTAACAGATATTAGTGCTATTATTCAGGTGGATGTTAATCAGTTTGCTGGTATTGAATACGATGAGTTTGCGGTGAGGGTGGCAGAAGTGGCGATGTGGTTAATTGATCATCAGATGAATGTTAAAGTTAGTAATACTTTTGGTCAATATTTTGTGCGTTTACCATTAAAGAAAGCGGCAAAGATTGTTAATGGAAATGCCTTGCGGATTGATTGGGAGGAACTTATATCAAAAGAGAAGCTCAATTTTATTTTAGGGAATCCTCCTTTTGTGGGTAAAAAAGAGCAAAATTTGGCTCAAAAAGCTGACATGAATCGTGTTTTAGGAGACGTTAAAGGATCAGGTGTTTTAGATTATGTAACCGCATGGTATATTAAAGCGGCTCAGTATATTCAAGGAACAATCATCCGTTGTGCTTTTGTTAGTACCAATTCAATTACGCAGGGTGAACAAGTTGGCGTTTTATGGCAGGAGCTTTTTAACAAATATGAAATTAAAATCTATTTTGCTCATCGCACATTTAGCTGGAAAAATGAGGCTAAGGGAAATGCAGCAGTTCATTGTGTAATTATTGGATTTGCTGTACAGGATATTGAAAATAAAAAGATTTTTGATTATGCTGATGTTAAAGGTGAACCGACGGAAAGGACAGTTAAAAATATCAATCCATATTTAGTGCAAGGCTCAGATGTCATCCTTCAAAAGAGAAGCAAACCTATATCCAATCTGCCTGATATTAATTATGGTAGTATGCCTATTGATAATGGTATATTGATTCTTTCAGATGCAGAAAAAATAGAGTTTATAAAAAAAGAACCTTTATCCGAAAAATTTATCAAACAGTATTCAGGGGGTAAAGAGTCTATTCATAATATTAAACGTTGGTGTTTATGGCTTATAGACTCTAAACCCATAGAACTAAAAAAAATGCCTCTTGTTTTAGAAAGAATCGAGCAGGTAAAAATATATCGTGAAAGTAGTGGTAGAGCAACCACGGTAAAACTTGCTCAAACTCCATATCTTTTTGGTGAGATTAGACAACCTAAAACAGATTATATTCTTATTCCAAAAGTCTCTTCTGAAAACAGAAAATATATTCCAATCACAATCAATACCAAAGATATTATTGCCAGTGGTAGTTCTCTCGTTGTTGCTTATGCAGATTTGTTGACTTATGGAGTTTTACTTTCAGAAATGCACATGGCATGGGTTAAATATGTCTGTGGAAGAACCAAAAGCGACTATCAGTATTCAAACACCATCGTTTATAATAACTACCCCTTTCCAGAAAATATCACCGACAAACAAAAACAAACCGTTGAAACTTGCGCTCAAACTGTGCTAGATACAAGGGTAAAATATCCCGATAGTAGCCTTGCGGATTTATACGATACTTTAACCATGCCTCCCGACTTGCTCAAAGCTCACCAAAAACTCGATAAAGCCGTTGATTTGTGTTATCGTCCCCAACCCTTTACCAGTGAATTAAACCGTATTGAATACCTTTTTGAACTCTATGAAAAATTAACCGCTCCCCTACTCCCTACCAGCAAACAAAAACCCCCGAAAAGAAAAAATCCTCAATAACGAAGGCAATATGCAATAGGCAATAGGCAAAAGGAGATTATTTTTATTTATTCTCCCCATCACCCCACACCCCACACCCCACACCCCACACCCCACACCCCACACCCCACTTCCCCATCACCCCATCACCCCATCACCCCATTCCCATCCCTAAGCGCCGCAATTCCGGAGATTATATAAAAAAACACCCAGAACAATCGGGGTAATGGACAATACTAAAGGTTGTGTAGGTCATCAGAAAAGCCCTTTCAGGGTAAAATACTATGAAACTAGCGTCACGAGTCAATCAAGTCACCCCCTCCCTTACCCTAGCTATCGACTCTCTGGCCAAGGAAATGAAGAAAAACGGCGAAGATGTCTGTAGTTTTAGCGCCGGGGAGCCAGATTTCGACACACCCACTCACATCAGAGCTGCCGCGAAAAAGGCCCTCGATGAGGGAAAAACTCGCTACGGACCGGCTGCCGGGGAAGCGGGGTTAAGAAAAGCCATCGCCGAGAAATTGCTGCGGGATAATCAACTAGCATACAATGCCGATAATGTCATCGTCACCAATGGCGGTAAACAGTCTCTCTACAATCTGATCATGGCGTTAATTGAAGCGGGGGACGAAGTAATTATTCCCGCACCCTACTGGTTGAGTTATCCTGAAATGGTGACGTTAGCGGGGGGAACATCGGTTATCGTCAACACTAGCCTAGAGAATCACTATAAAATTACCCCCGAACAGCTAGAAGCGGCAATTACACCGAAAACTAAATTATTTGTCCTCAATTCTCCCTCTAATCCCACCGGTATTGTCTATACTCCCGAAGAAATCGCAGCTTTAGCAAACATTGTGGTTGAAAAGGATATTTTAGTGGTTTCTGATGAAATTTACGAGAAAATCCTCTACGATGGCGCAATTCACCGCAGTATCGCTTCTTTTGGTCCGGAAATCTTTCAGCGCAGTATTATTAGTAATGGTTTTGCTAAAGCTTTCTCGATGACGGGGTGGCGCGTCGGTTACATAGCAGGACCGGTGGAAATTGTCAAGGCTATGACTAAGATCCAAAGTCATAGTACCTCCAATGTCTGCACTTTTGCCCAATACGGTGCGATCGCTGCTTTGGAGAGTTCCCAAGATTGCATCGAGGAAATGGTCAAAGCTTTTAGCGAGCGCCGACAGTATATTTTAGAACGAGTGCGAGCCATTCCCGGACTCAATTGTCCTACTCCCAACGGTGCTTTTTATGTGTTTATCGATATTAGTCAAACTGGTTTAAAATCCCGGGATTTTTGTCAGAAACTGCTCGAAACCCAAAAAGTAGCTGCTATCCCCGGTATTGCTTTCGGTGCCGATGATTGTATTCGTCTTTCCTATGCTACAGACCTGAAGACGATTGAAAAAGGATTCGATCGCATTGATAAGTTTATCGGCACTTTGTAGGATGATTACTTTGTCTGTTAGGGTGAACAAAATTCGCCCTTTTTTTCGGTTTTAACAGCTTAGGTGAGTTGCTCACCTAGAAGGTGATTCAGGCATATTTGAGTATAATTTTCTATCTCAATTGTTAAGCAAAAATTGACCAAATATTAAGAGTTCGTAACTATTCTGATTGACTGGTTCACTGGAAATGCCCACGCAAACCACAAAATTGCACAATTGTCAATAGGGTTTGAGATGCGCTCACCCTGTAAATGAAACAGCCCTACCCCTGAACGGTTATAAATTTTTGTTAACATATTATCCACCGAAGAACCATGAATGTTAGGATTGCTGGCAATTCCCGATCTGAATCTTTACTATATGAGAGCAGTACAACCCAGCCAAACAGAGCCTGTTATTGTCGCTCAATCTTCCTCTGAACCTTCCCGATCAAATCCACCGCCAGGTAACGGCAGTTTCCCTTTAGTGCCGATAGGAGTAACTGTTGTGCTTACTTTGATGCTGGTTGCTTTGTGGTCGCAAAAAGACAAAATTATTGGGGGTTTCAAGGCATGGACTGAACCAGAACCAGACTCAGACACGATTAGATCCCAAGAATTTGCTGTTGATATAGAAGTATCAAATATTCGTACTCAGGATTATTTACGAGCCAATGTACAAGCGACAATTTATGTCTATATTGCCGACACCAAAGAAGACAACCAAAAGGCTCAAAAATTTTTGGTAGAAGAAGACAGTATTTCAACCGTAGCCGTAGAGAAAGCTGTTAAAAAACGCGCCGAAACCGCCCTACGAGGAAGTGCCAGTAAACATACATTAGACTATCTGCATACAAATCGCACAGAGGTGGGAAAAGAAGCTACGACTATACTTGGTAACTGCCTAAATCCTCTAGGATTAACTGTTAGAGACCTAGTTATTGGTGAAATTGAAGAAAGTGCCAACTATACTGCTGACAACTATTTCGATGCCAAGGCAGTTGAGGCTCGAACAAAAGTTATTCAACCGGCAATTCTGGCAACTCGCACGGAAGAGTTAAAGACGGAAGAAGCAATACGAAAACAGGAATTAGATACGGAAGAAACAATACGAAAACAGGAATTAGAGAAAGGCAGAGATATAAGGCTAAAGGAATTAGAGATAGGGATTGAACTGGAAAATCAAGAGCTTACACATCAAGAAACATCTTTGAAAAATTTAGAAACACTGGAAAAAGTCGAAAAGAGGAAGACTGATCATGAGCTAATTATAGAAAAATACCAAAATGAAAAAGAAAAAGAACTACAGGAGGCGATTGAAACCTCTGAATTAGCTTTAAAGAAAAAGCTCGAAATTGCTGAGTTAAACGACAAAGAAGAGCTAGAATCCCTCAAACACAAAACAGAGATTGAAATTCAACTTAACAAGCTCCTACAAGACACAGACTTAATTGAGAAAAATAAAACGTTTCGCTTAAAACAAGCAACAGTCAATCAAGAAATAGAAACGGGAGAAATTGCTGCAACCATCTCGATTATTAGTAAAGAAAAAGAACGGCTGGAAACAGAAATAGAACGCGCCCAAGCAGAAGAAGCTGTTACTACAGCAATTGAAAAAGCCCAAGCCGAACGCCAGAAGCTGCAAGCGGAAATAGCCGCAGAGTCAGTGGAGAACGAAGCAAAAACTATCGAACGTTTGGCAGAAGCAGAAGGTAAGCGTTACCATCTCATACCGGCTACGGATGCCGAGCGCACGGCTAAAATGGTTCGGGAGTTAGCACCTCAATTAATAGAAAATTTACCCCAGGTTGTTGAAATTGCTAAAGCATTAGCTCCCCAAGCGGGGATTTTGGGAGACTCCAATATCTATAATTTTCCCAATGGAAATGGAGAAGAGATTAACAAGTTGATGCTTTCCACCAGTGGTATGTTACTGATTCAATCTTTACTAAATGGTAAGTTAGGAGATTTATTAGGTAAATCGCTCCGCTCTTTGAATAACGATAGCAACAGCGGACAGGATAATTCTGACGGATAAGTAACAGCGAGATTGAGTCATCTAAGCCCATTAATCCCTGCCAATAAAAATAATTTTTCAACAGTAAACAAACTGAGTTTTGGAGTCTAAATTCATGAACAAAGCAAAACAAAAACCTCCCCTAACATTTCCCCCCTTTCCCAAGACTACTAATTTCATTCTTACTTTTTTATTAGGACTTGGTATGGCTCTTGGCTTTGCTAAGTTAATCAGTTTTACAAGTTTTGCGAGTAACAATGACACCAAAATTAGCGGTTTGCAAGGTTACTTACAATGGTTCAATGGCATAAATACTATCTATCTAAGCCTGATACTAGCTGGGGCACTTGGTGGATTACTTTACTCCATATTGCTTGACGGCGAGTTAGAATTGCCGTCTTGGAGTAAGAAAAATCCCAATAATCTCAACCCTGGCTTTTTGGGAGAAATTTTTGTTGGCATAGGTGGGGCATTTATCGCCTATAAGTTCTTACCCCAGGAACTTAGAAAATCTGGCGATCCGGGCTTAGAAATCACGATTTTTGTCACTGGATTGGTGGGCGGCTACGGTGGTAAAGCTATCCTAGATGCGGCATTAGAGAAGGTAATTAACCGTATAAAAACGGCTGACCTAGCCAAAGAGAAAGCAGAATCTCAGGCAAAAGAACTCGAAGAAAAAACATACATCCGCAATCTAGTCAACCAGCAGATTCAAGAAGGGCTAAATCAGTCCGAATTATCAGAAATGCAAGAGAAACTTGAAGCCGCTAGTGATGATGTTAAAGAACGTGCTTTTAATCTTGCCCATGATGCCCGTAGCTTGGGAAGGAGAACTCTAACATTTAAAGATCGGGTCAATAGAACAATTCCGATTTTTCAGGCTCTGGTAGCCAGTGATAACAATAATCCTTCGTATAATGCAGAGTTAGGTTATGCTTATATCAGTTCACAGACTCCTGATTTAGACAAAGCCATCTCCTATCTCGATCGCGCCATCGAACTACGAGTACCGGGGTCATCAACGGAGGGAGATAGCTGGAAGTATGAAATGAATCGGGCGATTGCCCGAATTGGCCTTGGCAATTCTCAATCAAGGGATGATATCCTCAAGGATTTGTTTGCTGTTGAGCAGAGGAAAGAACTAGCGCAAGCTATTGACGAGTATGAAAGGGATGGAGTAGATGGGGGAAATAATTCCATAAAAAACTGGCTGATCCAAAATCAAGATTGGGTGAGTCAACAGACTAACGGGAAAGCCTTACTTGATAAAATTCAACTTTCTGCGGCGGCGAAACCTGTCACCTCAACCTTATCAGTAACCCAGAATCGGGCAGATTTGGTCGCTGCCCCCCCCAATACAAAGATTAAAGCAACCATTAAAACCTATCTGAAAAAGCAGCCCATTGATTCATCACAACTCGGTGAAAACGAGAAAAAAGAAGTTCCCGTGGGTACAGAGTATAAAATCCTCAAGCATTCACAAGAATCTGATGGACATTACCTCGTTGAATTAGACTACGGCCAGGGAATTTGGTATGTTTGGTCAGATCACTGGTACTTACCCTGGGAACACAAGATACTATCATCTGTTCCCCAGTCCAGTAAAAATGGTTCAGCGCGGGAAGCCATTGACCAATTATCAAGAATTTCTGCCATCTCCCTAACAAATAGAGGAACCCTCAAAGCCGCAGCCACCCGCTCGATTCAAAGATCAGCTACAGCCACAAAGGTAGAACCCGAAAATTGGGTCATTGCGCCCCCCAATACCATCATCAAGGCAACTACTAAAACCTATCTGAAAAAGCAGCCTATTGATTCATCAGACCTCGGTGAAAACGAGAAAAAAGAAGTTCCTGTGGGCAGAGAGTACAAAGTCCTCAAGTATTCAGAAGAAATTGACGGACATTGCCTAGTGGAGTTAGACTACGGTGCTGGCATTTGGTATCTTTGGTCGGATCATTGGCATTTACCTTGGCAAAAATCTAGCAAAGACAATGGCCGATCATCTGTATCCGCGCCAGAATCAAGTCAGCATCAAGGCGTTAATCTTGTAACTCGTCAGCAAGCTGAGTCTGTCTATGGACGTAAAATGAGTGATAAACAATTCAATGACTTAAACTCTTGTTTACAGCGATTTGAAATTAATACAGTGCCACGAATTAGACATTTTCTCAGCCAAACAGCCCATGAATCAGGAGGACTGCGTTGGATGGAAGAAATTGCCAGTGGTAGTGCTTATGAAGGTCGCCGAGATTTGGGAAATACCTCTCCCGGTGATGGTCGTAAATATAAAGGTGCTGGTGTTATTCAATTAACTGGACGGCATAATTATCAGAAATTTGCAGACTTTATCAAGGATCAAAAAGTCATGCAGGGACATAGCTATGTTGCTCAAGTTTATCCTTTTACCAGTGCTGGATTTTGGTGGAAGAATAATAACATGAATGCTCTTTGCGATCGGGGTGGAACTGTTAAAGAGGTAACAAAAAGGGTTAATGGTGGTTATAACGGACTATCGGATCGTCAGCGTTATTACGATAAAGCTTGTCAAGTTATCAAACAATTACCTTCTACACCTTTACATACGGAAGAGTTAGCCGCAAAGCCTGAAACAGGCAAGGCAGCGACAGAATCTAGCGATCAGGTTAGCAAAGTCGAAGTGGTTAGGGAAATGCCCAAAATTTTGACTCCGAAAGATGTAGATTGGAGTGATATGTCCACCCATTTAACCCCCCATTTCACTCTAGGAGAAAACTTACGAAACGACCCCCGACGCATTCCGCACGACACCACTTTGCAAAATAACATACTCACGATTATGCGAGAGTTGGAGAAGATTCGCACTGACTACGGTAAGCCCATTATCATCACTTCTGGGTATCGCCCTGAGCAAATCAATCGTGCTGTGGGAGGGGTAAGTAACTCGCAGCATATCCGAGGAACTGCGGTCGATATTTGCCCTGCTCATGGAGATGTGTTTGAATTTCAAAAGTGGGTAGATCAACACTGGTATGGTGCCTTGGGTTGGGGGGCAAAAAAGGGCTTCGTTCATATTGATTGTCGCAATGGAAAGGGATGGAAAACGGGAGGCGAAAAAGGTGTCAGATGGAACTATTGATGCCATGTAAAACTTTATAAATACACCCTTAGGAGGATGCTTAAATGACAATCACAACCATCGGCAGAGTACCGATTACGGAACCCGGACCATTACTCGATCCATTCCTTAAAGATGATAATGCTTTAATTGCTGCTGCCGAAGATTTTACAGTCTCTATAAATACTATTTCACATCAACTTTATAGTAAGTATAGAGAAGAGTATAAAGCTGGACAATGGGGTAATGATTATTTTGCTGTAATGAGTCAGATAGGATTAGGAGATATAGAAAAACCTATCATTAAAGCTCACTACCTCAATCACATTAATAATATGAATAGACTGACCCATGATTTACTTACTACTTGGGCAGAAAATGTAGCGATTATTGAAGATTTCCAAAAAGACAAGAAAACAGAAAGACTATATTTATCATTCAGTAGTTTTTGTCAGGGATTAGGAGACTCAAAATTAGATCAAGTGACAGGAGCATTACAAGAAGTTGTTCGTGAAGTAGGCGGCACTTTTCCCATTCTCGTTCCTTTTACAGCTTTAGGAACAGCAGCTTTAGAAGGAGTTAATAATATTCTCAAAACCATACTAGATGCGGAATTTAGACCTCAAGTAAAAACTGTAGAATTTGCTTTTTATCCCGGCGATCAGAACCGCCTTCCTAACATTGGTGAAGCTCCCTTACAGACAGGAGCATATGCCTTTTTCTTTGAAGAAGTTGAATTAGAATCCCTACAAATGGAACGGAATGGTACTATTACTTCAACTCGTAATGAACCAGTAAGTCCCTACATTGTTGTTAATATCAAAAAAGGAATTACCTTGGCACCGGGTCAAATTGAGAAACACTTGGCAACGGAAGTCTTGGAGACTTACAATAAATCTTATGGCAATCAACTCAATGCTGGAAATATATCTGGCAGTTATTTTAGTGCTTTAGAAGAACTAGGTAAAACAATACGCTTATCGACAGCTACACAACGATATTTTGAGTTGAGAGGAAAAGGAGACCAACTCACTGAAAGTGAAACACAACGCCTGCAATCCTTATATACCTACTTAAAAGAAAATTTAATCAGTTTTGATTAAACGATTAATCCTGCCATGAACCACTTTCTTCAAGTAAAAGCTTGCCGTTTTTATAAATTCTTATTATCCCACTTTCTGTGACAAAGTAACGATAATTTCCATTAATAAACTCGTAGCCGAGAAATTGACAGGGAGTAACCCTATCTGAACACAAACGATAAACAGTTCTCCCAGTAAGTTTAATGGATTCTGCGGTTCTTAAACTTGTTCCAGTGTAGGAGACATTGTTGCACACTACCTCTCCTTCAGGACAATTTCTAGTAATCTTGACAACAAAATTTCTCGTTTGTAAGGTTTCTGCAAGAGTTGTTTTACTCCAAAACAAGCAGATAAACAATAAAAACAGAGTTCTCATCAAGAAATTTTGCTTAAAACCGACAAACAATAATCCCATACTTTATTCCAGTAGCAAATAAATATCTCTCTGCGTTCTCTGTGTCTCTGTGGTGCAAATATCACCCCAGAGACACAACTACTTACTTAGCAAATTTCCCCTTACCTTGCCACAATTCCCCCTCAGCCTTGCGCCGTCGCAGCAGACCTTCATGGACATTGGAACCTGGATTAGAGTAGAGTTCTAAAACCTTGGGTACATCATTCCAGCGTTTATCTCGCAAAGCAGAAGTGATAGAATTAAAACCGGGATTACCGTAGAAATAATCGCCCAAATTATAAGCAAACGAAATCAATGCTGAACGCTGATTATCATTCATCTCATTCCAATAAGGAATTGAAGCAGCCAGATGATTTACGGTGTTTTCAAGATCGTGGGATAAATAACTCTGAGCGGTTGCTAAAGTGATCTTTGGATCGCCAAAACGAACAGGTTTGCCATTAGGATACCGAGTTGTTCCAATCCCAATCGTCGCCACTCCTACGCCATCATTATAAACATGAGGGACAAAACCTTCAAACTCAGTTATAATCTGAACTGCTTGTTCAGGAACTTTGCTACTACTTCCTTCTGTTTCTATAGACTCTGGAATAGGAGACCAATCTTTTTCAAAGATATACCAGACACCAGCACCAAAACTGAGGGTTACTTTTAAATGTCCGTTGGGTGCAGATTCCACCTTGTCGATGCTGATGGTTTGTCCGGCTTTGTAAATCTTTTTCTCAGTATCGGGTAGCTTACTGGATTGTTCTGTCGATTTCTTGATCGCAGTGTCGTGAAGTGCTGTCAAAGTTGCTATTGCCATAAATGGACCTCTAAACTTATCTGCTGACAAAACAATGTTAATCTATTTGGTTCTTCGTTGCTTGGTCTGGTTTGATCGGGTGGATAACACGAACCGAAGAGCCAGTCTATTGTATGGATGTCCAAGGGGACAGACGGACAGACAGGGGGAGAATGTGATTAACTTTCCCTAGGGGCTTTTGTTAAGTTACATTAAGCCCTACAATATAATTCTGGTGAGTTAGACGAAATTCGCTCGATCGCTCGGTCTTATCCGCTCCTAGCTGAGATAGAGAAAAGATAGCGCACCGAGAAACAGAAAAGTTTAGTTCTCAAGCTTTCGTCAATACTGCCCTGTCATCTATCTTGAGTTATAACCTAGTGTCCCAAACCCTACCTAAACCCTCCCTAAAAAGAGAATTTTTGCCATTTACCCTACAGGATGTCCGTCTAGCTATCCCGGCCCGTTGCTTCCAATCAAGCGTTTTTCGCTCTTTAGCCTACTTTTTTTTTGATATTGGCATCATTACCCTACTTTACTGGATAACTTACCAGATTAATCAAGCATGGTTCTTCCCACTTTTTTGGTTTATGCAGGGAACCATGTTTTGGGCCCTATTTGTCGTCGGTCACGATTGCGGTCACGGTTCCTTTTCCCGTTATCGTTGGTTAAATAACTTAATCGGTCATCTCAGTCATACTCCCATTCTCGTACCTTTCCACGGTTGGCGCATCAGTCATCGCACCCATCACGCTAATACCGGCAATATCGACACCGATGAAAGTTGGTACCCCGTCACGGAAACCCAGTATAACAATATGGCCTGGTACGAAAAATTAGCTCGTTTTCAGCTAATTTTATTTGTTTATCCCCTTTATCTTTTCCGTCGTTCCCCTAATAAACAGGGGTCCCATTTTATGCCCGAAAGCCCCCTCTTTCGCCCCTCGGAACGGTGGCAGGTACTGACTAGCACCGTTTGCTGTACCTTTATGTTAGGTCTATTAATCGGGGTTGGTGTTAGCCAAGGCTTTTGGTTTCTGTTTAACTACTACATCATGCCCTATATCGTCTTTGTGGTTTGGTTGGACCTAGTGACATTCCTACACCACACCGAAGATGATATTCCCTGGTATCGCGGTCAAGACTGGTACTTTCTCAAAGGGGCGCTTTCTACCATCGATCGCGATTATGGCATCTTTAATCCCATCCATCACCAAATTGGTACTCACGTCGCCCATCATATTTTTATCACTATTCCCCACTATCATCTCCAAGAAGCAACCGAGGCCATCCGTCCCGTCTTAGGAGACTATTATCGCGTCTCGAAAGAACCGATTTTCAAATCTCTCTGGCGGTCCTACCGCAATTGTCATTTTGTCAGTGACCAAGGCAGTAAGATTTTTTACCGCAAAAACTGATCCTATCTTAGCTATGAGGAGAAAACGGCAGCAAAATCTGCCTCCTCCTCTCACACCGAGAATAGTTGCCAAAACTGGGGATAAAGTCTTTGTCTTTATTTGATTTATTGGCAAGGAATTAAGCTGATGCAGTGAAATTGAACGACTTACAAAGGGAATGACATTGGCAGAATTGGCCAAGAATCAAACAAATATCCAAGCGGTTCTCTAGGATTTGATCATTTTGCTTTTCAACAGCTACTGACAAGAGGATATTAAGCGCCTAGAATCTAAAAATTTACGATCAAGCAGGTCTAAAGAGTGAGTTTTTATGATACTGTCTATTGTACTAACTCAATTATAACTTTGCTATAAAATATTAATTACTCAGACAGCAAAAAAAGTAGCAGATTATGACACGGGCAATCCTTACTCAAATCTTGAATCAGCTTGAGACTCTTGAGCTAAAAGAACTTCAGCTGCTTAATCAGAAGATTCAACAGTATCTTATGGATAAAGAAGAAGCTGAGAAACAAGCGGTATTTCACCAATCTCTTCTTGATGCTGGATTAGTCAAGCAGATTAAGCGTCCTTCATCTCAACCGATAACTGAGCGACGATTGATTGAAATCGAGGGAAAACCTATTTCAGAAACGATTATTGAGGAACGCCGTTAAATGGCACTTTATTTCTTAGATAGTAGTGCCTTGGTCAAGCGTTATATCAGCGAAACCGGTTCAGCGTGGGTATTGGGATTATTTGCTGCTGCTTTAAATAATGAAATATTTATTGCCGCAATCGCCAAGGTAGAAATTGTGGCTGCTATTACGCGAAGATCCCGCACTGGAAGTATTAGCGTTACGGATGCAACAGCAATAGTTCATCAGTTGAGAAAGGACTCGCTTAAAGATTATCAAGTCATTGAAATTACCGAAAGTATAATTAATTCAGGAATGGTATTAGCGGAAACTTATGGTTTAAGAGGTTATGACGCAATCCAGTTAGCAGTAGGTTGTGCTGTTAATACACTTTGCCTAGCTAGTGGTTTACCTTCTATCACTTTTGTCTCGGCAGATAATGAATTGAATGTTGCTGTTATCAGTGAGGAATTGCTGATGGAAAATCCTAATAATCATCCGTCTTAAGTAAGCGATAAGCTGTGAACTCTGAAATTTTTAGAGTTTAAAAAGGTGGAAAAAATAAACCCCTTCAAGTGAGTGAATGAAGGGGCATTTATGGTATTTTTAGAAGCAATTTAGCCTACTTTTGTGGTTTCTTTTTCAGTAGATTTGGATGGTTTTAGTTTGCGCTTCAGGGTTGAAGCTGCGCCGAGTGTACTAGGTAATAGGAGTCTTAAAGTTCAAGTTTTCCAGAAAGAAAATTAAACTAATTAGGGCTTGCTGAATAAAGGTGAAATGTAGGCAAGGTAAGGGTTTTGTGGCTTTTCTCGCGAAACAGGTGCAAGATTTTGAGAGAATCGTGCTTCAAAACCTTGCGTCTTCATCGGCCCGCGTCCTGTAGGGGCGAAGCATTCGGATAAAAAATCTACGGTTTCACCGATAGGTTATTGCCCGAATGCTTCGCCCGTACTTTTTCAGCAAACCCTAATTAAACATTCCTATTAGTGTTTTATGTTAAATCTAATGTGTATCGCATCGCCTCTTCCAATTGCTGTAAATAACTAGAAGAAAGTGTCCCCAACTGTCGTTGAAGTCGTTGTCTATCAATAACAACAATTTGATAACATAAAGCTACTGATTCCTGATTTAAGCCTCCTTGTCCTGCGGGAATAACCATTGTTCCAGGGATTTGTGCGCGACGTAAATTACTGGTTAATGGAATTACAACAACAGTGCTAGTGAAGCGATCGATATTGTTATGTTGGACAATAATAACAGGTCGAATACCGGCTTGTTCTGAACCACGACTCGGATTCAAATCAGCTAGATAAATATCGCCTCGCATTTATTTCTTATCCTCTTGTTTAAGGTGAGATAAATAATCGGGTAAAATACTTTCTGAAAAGCTAATATCCTCTTGAGCAAATTCATTTTGTAACGCTTGTGCTTCTGCATCTGAAATATTATCCCATTTCTGAAAACGTGAATTTTTTTGTAAGGATTTGACAAATTCAAGGACTTGTTGCTGTTTTTCTAGCGGTAAAGTCTTAATACTTTGCAAAATCTGGTCTTGAAGATTATTAATATGGGTGATAGACATTTCAACTTTTACTATATTTACACAAGTCTAACTATTCTACCATAAAAAACGCTCTTGTTGTCAATTAGTTAGCAACAATTAAATAATAGACAATAAACAATAGACAAAAAATAACCCCTCAACTGACTGAATGAAGGGGCATTTATGTTATTTTTGATGAGCAATTTAGCCTACTTTTGTGGTTTCTTTTTCTGAGGACTTGGATGGCTTCAGTTTGCGCTTGAGGGTTGAAGCTGCGCCGATAGTGCCGAGAGCGAGGAGGAAAGTTATAATTTGAGGAACACTATTAGATATGTAGATATGATTAGATAAGGTACAATAAAAGATGAAGATGCACCTACTTAAGCCATGAAACAAGTTCTCAAAAATATTGAGGTATCAGAGATTCCCACACTAATCGATACATGGATAGATATTCCTGTAAATTAATCGATAGTAAACAATGTTGTGAGTCCCGCAGTTGTTCCTATGGAATAATATGTATTGACTGGAACACCATCTAAAGCTGGTATGGCTAAAGAACAACGATGGAAAGTTTTATCAAGAAATCTTTTGTACATACATCTTTTTACCGATTTCACGGGGATCAGGCAACTAACCCTACTGGAAGTTGCACCAGGAATACCTGGCACTATCGAAAATATGCCATGATCATTTATACACTTATATACTTGACCAGATTGAGCTATTAAAAAGTCTTTGTTTTCACTTAAGTTAAATGTTTTAGCTTGTCGAGACACAGTTAGTCCCAATAAAGTTAATACAGCCGTTATGTATATTACACTTGTTTTCATTAATGTATCTCCTCAAAGTGCGATCGCCTTCTCCCAGCTAGGTGAAGCAACAACCCAACCCAAGACACAAGGCAGATAGTAGAACAATACACATTCCCCCCCCCACAACTGTATTAAAAGTTACAGTTTAATAAATCTTTATATTCCTTTCTTAATCCCGATAAAGAAACCGCAGAACCAAGTCGGTTGTGAACAGCCCACCGTTTTTACCATTTTTGGTTAGTATCTGGATGTGGTATTATTTGAGGTGTGTTTGGATTATCTGATACGATCAAGGTCTATGACAACTTACTATGAAATCCTCAGCCAAATAGAGAATCTTCCCCTTACGGATAAGTTGCGACTTTTAGAGGATTTAAAAACTATCATCAAGCCGACCGTAGCGCCAAAAGATGACGATGAGATCATTCCAGCCGAAGAACTTGCTGAAAGCCAAGCAGCATGGCAAGATTATTTATCCGGTCGAGATACTGGAATCACTTCAACAGAATTAAAATACAAATTATTTGGAGATAAACTTGGCTGATTATATTCTACTTAGACAAGCAGAACGCTACTTAGAAAGGATGCATAAAAATGATCAAATTCGTCTTCTTGAAGCTTTGGATACTTTGATTTCGGATTCTACAAAATTAGATATTAAACCCCTTTACGGAAGAGATGAACTAAGATTGCGAGTAGGTAAGTATCGAGTGTTGTTTTTTGAAGATAGAGACAACAATCTATAGATCATTACAACTATTAAACCTCGCGGCGATGTCTATAAATAATACCAGAACTCTTTTCTAGACTGCTGTTTCTCCTTTCGCCATAAGACAGTGATTCACAGAAGAAGGAGTCTCAGGTGTTTTTCCCTGTTTTTCCCCTTTTCAGGTGAACTATCCACTTCCGTGAGGGATTGTGACGCGGTATGTCGTATTTGCTGCCTAATTATTGGGAATTAATGAAATCTTGAGGATGAACGATGGTAATATTGGGAATAGGGATAAAGTCATCAGGATTAAAGGTTAATAAATGGGTAATGTTAGAAGCTTTCATAACAGCAAGAAGCCTAATATCATGAGTGCGTTTTCCTTTAATGTTGTAGATGGTGACTAATTGAAACCAAAGGGGAAAAATATCCGGCGTTTCTGCAATTAATGTAAAGTTATCTAATAAATCATTGACATAATTTGTAGCTTGTGCTGGAGTCCAACCTAAACCATTAACATCAAGGGGTCGGGTTGCAACTACCCAAAATTCAATTAAAACTTGAGGAATAATAACACATTCATTAGCTGTTTCAACGATTTGAGTAATTACATTATTAGCAAGAGAATAAGTTGCTGAAGACGTATCAGCCGCCCGAAGCAAAATGTTAGTATCCAGTAAATATTGAGTCATTAGTCTTCATACATAGTGTCACGGTGTAAAGCTTCATCAGGTAAATTCGCACTTGTTTTAGGAAGTTTAGCGATTACTTTCTGCCATTTTTGAGCTTTTTCCTGGGGAGTGAGACTATAATCTGGGGAAGGGAGGGAAATTCTTGAGGTGAGAGATTCGGTGAAGGATAACACTTCTTGTTGTTTTTCTAAGGGAAGTTTTCTTAGGTTTTTAATGATAACTTGTTCAATGTTCATTTGACTTAGACTAATAGGCAACCAGATCAATCATATCTCATGCCGCAATTTCTCTATATTTAATAAATCTTTATATTCCTCTCCCTCATGGCTTACGCTGGTATCTGCACTACTTCCTTGTCAGCATCAGGATTTTCAGTGATTTGGGGATTTTGAGGATGGGTGATGGCTGAAGATGGAAACGCTCTCGACATTGACCTTGTAGATTATCATTGAGGGAAAAAACATGATGACCCGGAAAAATCCCGTACATCCGGGCAGAATTGTCAAAAGTTCGATTGAAGAGCTTGAATTGACCGTTACAGCTGCGGCAAAAATGCTGAACGTGTCACGCTCTAGACTATCTAACCTAATCAATGGCAAACCGGGGATTTCCCCAGAAATGGCTGTGCGTTTGTCAAAGACAATCGGTAGCACCCCTGCTTTCTGGCTGCGCCTCCAGATGAATTACGATCTTGCTGAGGTTAAAAAACCGGAAGATAGAATTTTGTGAATCCGATTGGGTTACAACACCAAACAACATTGGGTTAGTGCGATCTCGAAGAGAGCCGCCTTCGACGGTGCGCTGCTTCTGTAGCTGATAAACTAGGGATACCAGCTTTGATCAAGGCATCAGCATGACCACCAACGTAGCGAAAACTCAATGGCAGTATTTAGAGAAACGTCCTCATTCCTGGCGACAACAGCTTTGTTTTCAAGGTAGGAGGCTGAAAGCTTTTGATGTCTGGTCAGATATGATTGTCAACGATATGACTCCTCAAGAAGCAGCTCTTAATTGGGAGTTACCTTTGGCTGCTATCTATGAGGCAATTGACTACTGCGAGGCTAATCAGCAGCTACTCAAGCAAGAAGCAGAAGAAGAACGCCACCGTCTGGAAGCAAAGGGGATTAGTGTTGAGCCTAAGATTATTGCTTGATGAGGACTCGCAATCCCAACTTCTGGTTAAGTTACTTACGGCTGCTGGTCATGACGTACTGACGATCAATAAAATTGGTTTGACTGGCTGCACAGATGATGTCGTACTTGACTATGCCATACAGGAAAATCGGATTCTGCTAACTCATAACTGCGATGACTTTGAAGAGTTGCACCAAGCCAATCCAAGCCATTCTGGGGTCTTAGCGGTTTACCGTAACGCTAACCGCTTTAAAAATATGGACTTCAAGGCAATTGTCAATGCGATCGCCAATCTGGAAACTGCTAACGTCCCTCTGACCAATCAGTTCATTTCCCTGAACCACTGGAACTATTAATTCTGCTTTGTAGCGATTGCGTCACAAATCTTAAGTTATATATCTCTCACACTAGCGATCGCTTTCTTTTCCCTGTTTTACTCCTTCTCAGGCGAACTATCCTCATTCCGTGAGATATTGTGGCGCAGTGTGTCGGATTCGCCTTTGCCTTCTCCCTTGACTGATCCTCAACTCGATCGCAAACTAAATTAAACAGGATTACCTCGTACCAACCAGATTATAGACTGGGGATAATAGAAATAATTGAATATGGCTACATTACCGGAGGAAACCTTAACGAGCATTTTTGATCTACTGCGTCAACTAGCGGATCAGATAGAGTAGGCATCGGCAACGGAATGGCAACTTTTTACAGAATATGGGGAAAATGAACGGACATTATCAGAATTAGAAGAATTATCTAATGCCAGAGAGAGGGTAACTAATTCCTACTCCCGAATTAATAATATCCTGCTGAGAATTTTACAAGAGCAGCCGACTCTCTCAAATACGATGCTAGAGATGTTAGAAAGAGCGATTTTGCAACGAACAGCCAGTGTGGATGCTGTTAGTGCTAGTGTTGATGAAGTAAAGAGGCAATGGAACTTATGATGACTTACCGCACCTCCTATCCCGATGAAGCAACGAGAAAACAATGTCTTGAAAGCTTACGGGAAACTAACCGCCAGATTGAGCTTTATAATCTTTTTTTAGACGATATACTCGCCCAACTGGAAACAGAATCCCGTCAAAAGAGACGAGAAAGGCTATTGCAAAGAGGGCAAACTATTAAATAGAGGGATGCACAGAAGAAGGAGTTTCAGGTAGTTTCTCTTGTTTTACTCCTTCTCAGGCTGTATATCCTCATTCCGTGAGATATTGTGGCGCAGTACGTCCTATTCGCCTTTGCCTTCTCCCTTGACTGATCCTCAACTCGATCGCAAACTAAATTAAACACAATTAATATCAACCGACGGGATTCAACTGACCCAATTCCACGCTCACCGCATCAAAGCGATTGTCCCTGGGACGATAGGAGAGAATTTCCAATCCCTACTTAACAATAACGGGTACGGTAGGGATCGAACCTACAACCGTCCGCTTAGAAGGCGGATGCTCTATCCATTGAGCTACGTACCCAGGAAAGCACAATTATAGATTATACTTCCAAAAGTGACAAGTGGTAGGACTAATTTTCGCCGTTGCCCCTCTTTGCCACTGTCCAAGCTTAATGATGGTGGTGATGTCCGTGGTGATGATGGTGATCGGAATGAATGTGAGGAATTGTTACAGAACTATTGACAGATAAAGCCTCTTGTGATAGCAAAGCTTCGATATGTTCCTCGGCCCAATCGGCGACCATCCGGCAAAATTCGGGGTTATCGTTGACACAGGCCATCTGCACATAATTAACTTGGTCGTGTTTGCGGCGTAAAGCTTCGATAATATGCTCCACATCCAGTAAAGTTTCGTGATTTTCCGTAGCAAAGCCAATCGGCATGAAAATTAAGGCTTTGGCCCCTAATTCAACCAAATTCTTCGCCGCTAACTCTGCATTCGGTTGCGTCCATTTAATTAAGGGGGTTTGGTGATTTAACCAACCCACAGAAATCAAGGGATAACGATAGATTAATTTTTCCCGGACTAACTCGTATAAAGCTTGACTTTCATCGATTCCCGACGTAAATCCCTTAGCTTCGTGGGGACAACCGTGATTCATCAAAATAATGCCAATTTGCGAGGGAAGACAGCTACTAGCTACCTCGGCCGCGATTTTTTCCTCCACTAACCGCGCCATTAAATCTATATAAGCGGGTTGGTTATAAAACGAGGGAATATAGCGCAATCCTTTAACCCAATGTTCCCCCGTTTGTCCTTGAGCTAAAGCTTTGTTAACTTGTTCGATCGCAATGCCACTGGTAAAGATAGAATCAACAACGAGGAGAGGATAGATCAAAATTTTCTCGAATCCCCGTTCGCGGATTTCCGTTAACACCTGTGCCGGTAAAAAAGGCGCGCAGAAGTTAAACGCTTTGAATACCTCCACCCGATTACCCCATTTTGCCTGTAAATTGCGCTCGATTTCCTGTCTTTGATGCTCGAAAATGTGGTTATGGGGCGAAATAAAGTGATTATGCTGGTGCTGCCATTCGTGTAGGTCAAATATGGCCAATAATTTCGCTAGGGGAGGATAAACCCAAGTCGGTACAGGAGCGAACTTAGCCGTCAGCAAATTTAAGGCCTGTTCATTATAGTTGGCAAAGTCCTCATAACTCTCCACTTCCCCGTATCCCATCAATAATACCGCCACTCGATCGCTGTGGTTGTGGGTAGCGGCTAACGGTTGTTGATCTGAAATGGCAACCACGTTTTTAACCCCGATTTTCTAAGTGAAAAACGCTATATCACTGGGATAGTAGCACTTTTCTATCCTATCCCCTAGCACGGGATAGACCGCTAAAAATTTATAACCTCTACAGAATCATACAGATTGCTTATCATCCTGATTAATAAAACGAGATGTAAAGAAACTTTAAATAATGTTAAGATCGTTGCAGTCCCACCTATGAGAGATATGACAGCAGGCGTGTTTGGTAGCTTACCTTTTCCCAATCAGAGCGGCGATCAACTCATCAGTAAGGCGGTGAGTGCTGCGATCGCTGCATTATTCAAACGGACAGGCAAGCTGAAAGCCACTGTCCGCGCCGAACCCGTGGCCAAATTACTGCAAGGCAGTATCGACGGTTTTGACTTTATCGGTCAGTCGATGCTGATGTACAATGGCCTACGCATCGAAGCCATGGAATTGTATGTGCAAGCGGTGGCGATCGATTTTAGTGCCATTTTTACCGGACAGGTAAAACTCCGTCAACCGACGCGGGCCACTTTGCGGGTAGTTTTAACGGAAGAAGACTTAACCACCTCTTTTAATACACCTTTTATTGTCGAAAAACTGCAAAGATTAGAGTACGAAGGTAAATCAATTCACTGTCAGAATACGGAATTAATTCTCAATGACGATAAAACTTTAACTCTGAAAAGTCTAATTAAATTGGGAGAAGAAGAACCAATTCTTCTAGAAATGACCACTGCTGTGGTTGTGGAAGAACGGCGAAAAATTCAATTTGTTGATGTGGTTTATCAAGGGGACGAAAGATCGAAAGCTTTAGGAGAAGCTTTAATCAGCCACGTTAACAACCTTATGGATTTAGATAAATTTGCTCTCGATGGTACTCAATTAAGAGTCGATCGACTACGTTTAAAAGATAAACAGATCATCTTTTATGGTATCGCCGATATCGAGCGTTTTCCCCAAAGAAAATAGGCAACCATCAACGGGTCTAAAAATATCAAGAGTCTTACAGACTTTACCCTAAAAATGAAGTATAACCTAATTTGGTATTGACTCCTGAATCCTGACTCCTGAATCCCCAAAACGAAAACCTCGTATCTCACCATTGAGATAACTGCTGTAGGTTTCAATCGTGCTTGTGGCTACAGGGAGGCACAGGATCGTAACCTCCGGGGTGAAAAGGATGACAACGGAGAATACGCTTAATTGCTAACCAAGAACCGCGCAGCACACCAAAGCGCTCGATCGCTGCTATGGCATACTGGGAACAGGTGGGTTGAAAACGACAGGAAGGGGGAAATAGCGGCGAAATAAACCGTCGATATCCCTTAATTAAGCCAATAAAAATTCCTTTCATCGAAAATTTTGGGTCTGAAACCCCGTCGTTCTACGACGGCTTTACTGTTAAATATTAGAACATTTACGAAATATATGCTAAAATGTGAGACATGGAAAAAGCCTATTCTTACCGATTTTACCCCACACCAACACAAGAGTCGCTATTGCGGCGCACCTTGGGCTGTGTAAGATTAGTTTACAATAAAGCTCTCCATCTCAGAACACAAGCTTGGTACGAAAGACAAGAAAGAGTAGGATATACTGAAACTTCTTCAATGCTAACCGAGTGGAAAAAGCAAGAAGAATTAAACTTTCTCAATGAAGTTAGCTGTGTACCTTTACAACAAGGGTTAAGACATTTACAAACAGCTTTTACTAACTTCTTTGCTGGTCGTACTAAGTATCCTAACTTTAAGAAAAAACATCAAGGAGGAAGTGCCGAATTTACCAAATCTGCTTTTAAGTTCAAAGACAGACAAATCTATTTAGCTAAATGCACAGAACCTTTACCTATTCGATGGTCAAGACAAATACCAGAAAGCTGTGAACCAAGCACAGTAACAGTCAGATTACATCC
>NZ_JACJSW010000064.1:0-8332 GCF_014698375.1 Microcystis flos-aquae FACHB-1344
GATGGTTTCCTAGCTCTAAAAGATGTAGTAATTGCGGGTATATTGCTGAAAAAATGCCGTTAAATGTTCGAGAATGGGACTGTCCAGACTGTGGGACTCACCATGACCGAGATGTTAACGCTAGTAAAAATATTTTGGCCGCAGGGCTTGCGGTGTCAGTCTGTAGAGCGACCATAAGACCAGAACAGAGTAAATCTGTTAAGGCAGGTGCGAAAAATCCTTCGGGAAAGAAGCAGAAACCCAAATCGTGAGGTTTGGGAATCGCCGTCCGTTTTACGGCGGTGAGGATGTCAAAGGCGATTGATCAATATAGTGGTTAGCTAGGGGAAAAATAGCCAGATTGTTGCCGAAAAAGGCTCTTTTAAGGGTTAATAGTTTCGTAAAAACGACAATCTTGACAGGGACCTGGGGGGTTAATCGCACAGCGCAACAGTTCGGATCTGGCGTTAAAACGACAACTAGCATCCCCCATCACCCAACGTCCTTCAATCAAACTTTTTTCGTTCGGAGTGGGAGCAGTTTGTACATAAAGGGAAATTTTGCGTAAACAATAGCCACCAATCTTGTATTGGTACTGGTGGTGACGTTCCAAAACTGCGTAGGTTTGTCCTTTCAATGCCAAATAATTACCCGGTTGTGGCATCCAATCCAATTGGATCTCTCCCAAACTTTGCCGCGGATGGGTTAGAATAACCTCCGTTGTTAATGAATCTTGTTCCATGATTATCCCTGTATTCTGGGCTACCTTTGCTCAATGGTAGCTTAGATCTCCGAGTCGATTAATAATTATATCTCCTGCAAAAATCAAAAATCTGCCGTTAGGTGAGCAGACCCCCAGACAGAAGACTCCGAGACGGGGGGAGAAAAAAGACAAGAGACAACTATCCTAGAATTGCCAATTTCCCGATTAAAGTGGAAGATAAACCGCAGGATTTTTCCGAGAATTTAGTTTATGGTTTACCCCATCCCACCTGAAGATAATCTACCGCAAAAATTTCCGAAAATTCCCTTAGATCGTCGGGCCTATGCTTTCCTGATCGACTTTGCCTCGATCTGGTTTTTAAGCTCCTTTGCTAACAGTTCACCTGTACTGCAATTCTTCCTTTTTCTCCTGATCTGGTGGTGTTTGCGGGTGTTATTAGTCGCGCAGAATCAGGGTCAGAGTTTAGGACGTTGGGCCCTGGATATGAAGATCATCGATCTACGACTTCAGCGTTTACCCGGAATTTTGGAGTTAAGCAAAAGAGAGGCGATCGCTGGTGGGGGAGCAGCTTTAATGATGGTAGGGTTAAATACTTTTTTTGGCAATCCTTTAAGCTTGATTTTATTATCTTCGCCCCTTTTCGCCGATTGTGGTATGGCGATCGGCGATGAGCAATTTAACCGCGCTTTCCACGATCGCATCGGTGGCACGATTGTTATTCCCACCCGTCGGGGTTTTTCTCTCGATCTACGTTTAAGAAGGCTTTGGTATCAAGTTAAGGGCAGAATGAGAAGATAAATATCAGTGATCAGTGATCAGTTATCAGTGATCAGTGATCAGTTTTAAGTTTTGAGTTTTAAGTGAGCAGTATTATAGCAGTTTTCATCAGAATGAGGTATGGGCAAGGGGCTTAAGCCCTTTGTTGGCAAAACTTGTCGATACCTCAGTAACGTGAAAAGTGCTATATGTGGGTTTTCCTGTAACGGGAAAACCCTTGATTTTGTCTCCCTGACTTGGTAATAGTCAGGAAAGATTAAGACTCCTGATGAGATCGCATTACAGTGGGAATTTAGGAAATCGGATCAGCGTTGGCATCGAAAAGCCCATAATTAAAGTTATTCCCCCATCCGACGGGCATCGGTGGGGGACAAGAATTAGTCTATTAGGAGTTTACCAAAATGTCAGAAGACAGATTAGAGCGGATCGAGAGAATAGTGGAATCGAACGCTCGCGCTATTCAAGCCCTAGCTGATGCCGTCGCTAGTGACCGCGAGGAACGGAAACAGGAGAAAAAAGGGCTTTACGATTACCTAGCTCGAATAGCAAGCGCACAATCAGATTTTTATGAGACTCAAGCCGATTTTTACCGGCATCTAGAGAGAATGGATGATCGACACGCTCAAATGATTGAAATCATCCGACAGATTAACAAGAACAGAAGCGATCAAGCCTAACCTCTAGAAGTTGCCCGTAGCCGTGCCTACGGGCTTAATTAAGCCCGTAAATATTTCGATAATGGGGTTGATGCTATAGCAGTTTTTATCAGAATGAGGCATGGGCAAGGGGCTTAAGCCCTTTGTTGGCAAAACTTGTTGATACCTCAGTAACGTGAAAAGCGCTATAAATAGCAGTTTCCCAGCATCTTTTCACTGTTTACTGTTTACCGATCACTGAAAAAGGCGGGATCGGCCGGGATCGAACCGGCGGCCTAGTGCTTAGGAGGCACTCGCTCTATCCAACTGAGCTACGACCCCAATTTTTTCCCTAACCATGATAAGACATCCACGGCTAAACTGTTGATTGCCGTGGATTATTTAGGGTTTGCTGAATAAATCTAACAACCTTGTTGGATAAGGTTTTTAGACTTTTTTCCCTCAAAAAGTGCCGACCATTGGAGTGATTGGGGGGAAAATTCCGGGACTTTTTCCCTGAAAATTAGGTAATTGACCACCTGAAAATGGGTAAAACCCCACACCCTACCCCCACGAAAAACTTTTTGCCGCAAACCCTATTTAGGGGTTTTTTTTGGGGGGGTAATCTCGACTAATCGGCGAAAAAACACCTCGATACCCAGCTACTTTCTGTTTTATGGCCGTGACCTTGGCAGTATGTTAATTTTATTTGCCCTTGAGGGCTTTTTGAAAATTCTTGCGGTAGGCGGGATTAACAGCCAAAAGAAGCGGCCAGAACAGGGTTAGAGCTAAACGATTGGGTAAACTGGGACTAAAATTAGTGCTTCTGTACCCATTCCAGAATTTCCAACCACCGGCACCATAAACAATTATTAAGATAAAAATAACCAGTCTCATGCCATCTCATCCTTGAATTTAGAGAATTCACATCTCCTATTTTAAGCTTGGGTTTTGCCGACTTGGGAAAAGAAAATATTGTTCTGAATCGGGGGGACGGTGTTAGAATGCCGGTTAGGAACTGGCTCGATCGAGGTCGGGAAACTAAAGCCATAATTTGGAAAAACTATTTAAAAACGGCGAAAAGATAGCCTTGGGAGGAAATTATGCGAGCGGTATTAATGGCAGGTGGTTCAGGGACAAGATTACGTCCGCTTACTTGTGATCTTCCCAAACCGATGGTCCCGATTCTCAACCGTCCCATCGCCGAACATATTATTAATTTACTACGAAAGCATGACATTACCGAAATTATCACCACCCTGCACTATCTCCCCGATGTCATGCGCGACTACTTTCAAGACGGCAGCGACTTTGGGGTAAAAATCACCTACGCTGTCGAGGAGGATCAACCCCTAGGCACCGCAGGATGTGTGAAAAATATTGCCGAATGGTTAGATGATACCTTTCTGGTGATTAGTGGCGATAGTATCACCGATTTTGACCTGCAAAAAGCGATCGCATTCCATAAAAGTAAAAACTCGAAAGCAACCCTCGTCCTGACGCGGGTTGCCAATCCGATCGAATTTGGGGTAGTGATTACCGACAAAGAAGGCAGAATTCGCCGTTTTATCGAAAAACCATCCACCAGCGAGATTTTTTCCGATACTGTCAACACCGGAACCTATATTCTCGAACCAGAAGTCCTCGATTATCTCCCCTACAAAGAAGAAGCCGACTTTTCTAAAGATTTGTTTCCGCTGCTGCTGCAAAGGGGCGAACCTATGTATGGTTATGTGGCCGATGGTTATTGGTGCGATGTCGGTCATCTGGAGGCCTACCGAGAAGCGCAATACGACGCTTTATCCGGCAAAGTTAACCTGGAATTTCCCTATCGAGAAAAATCCCCCGGAGTGTGGGTCGGCACTAATACCTATATCGATCCTAGCGCCCAGATTGAGGCCCCAGCCATGATCGGCAATCATTGTCGTATTGGTGCAAATGTTCTGATCGAGAGGGGTTCGGTTATCGGCGATAATGTCACCATCGGTGCCGGTTCCGATCTGAAACGTCCCATCCTCTGGAATGGTGTGGTGATCGGGGATGAGGTCAATTTAGCCGCTTGTACGATCGCTAGGGGAACCAGAATCGATCGACGGGCCCAGGTACACGAAGGTGCGGTGATCGGACAATTATCGATCGTGGGGGAAGAAGCGCAGATCAATTCCGGGGTCAGAGTCTGGCCGAGTAAACAGATCGAATCGGGAGCCATCCTCAATATTAACCTGATTTGGGGAAATACTGCCCATAAAAACCTCTTTGGTCAACGAGGAGTATCGGGCCTCGCTAACATCGATATCACGCCCGAATTCGCCGTTAAACTGGGGGCATCCTACGGTTCTATCCTGAAACCGGGGTCAACGGTAATCGTCTCCCGGGATCAACGTAGTGTCTCGCGCATGGTCAGTCGATCGCTGATTGCCGGTTTAATGTCCGTGGGGGTGAATATCCAAAACCTACAAGCGAATGCTTTACCGATTTCGCGGACTTTAGTGGCTAAATTAAACGTAGTCGGTGGCATTCACGTTCGTATTCATCCCGATCGCCCAGATTTTCTCTTAATCGAGTTTTTAGACGAAAAAGGGATTAATGTTTCCAAAGCGAGGGAAAAGAAAATCGAAGGGGCCTATTTCAAAGAAGATCTGCGACGGGTGGGAATGCAGGAAATCGGCAGTATGTCCTATCCGGCTGATATTCTCGATAATTACCGCAAAACCTTTGAAACTCAGCTAAATGTAGAGGCTATTCGCAATAGTAGCTCCAAAATCGTCATTGATTACGCCTACGGAGTCTCAGGGGCAATTTTACCAGAATTACTGGCCAAATTTGGCTGTGATGCCGTGGTTCTCAATGCCAGTTTACGTCAGAATGCCCTTTCCATGCAGGAAAGAGAGTTACTAATCCATCAATTGGGCCATGTGGTGGAGGCCCTGAAAGCGAACTTAGGCGTACAAGTTTCGGCCAACGGGGAACAATTAGTCCTCGTCGATGAGAGTGGTTTATCGATTCGCGGGGAACAATTAACTGCTCTAATGGTGAATACAATTCTGACCGCCCATCCGCGCGGTACAGTGGTAGTGCCGGTTCATGCTTCTAGTGCCGTGGAACAGATCGCGCGTCGTCACGATGGCCGGGTGGTGCGGACAAAAGCCAGTCCTAGCGCTTTAATGGAAGGATGTCAAACCAATCCTAATGTGGTTTTAGGAGGATCTGGGCAAACTGGCTTTATTTTTCCGCAATTACATCCCGGTTTCGATGCCATGTTCAGCGTGGCGAAACTTTTGGAGATGTTAACCATTCAGGAACGTTCTCTAGCTCAGGTGCGGGCCGAGTTACCGCGCATTTACAATAAGAATACGGCGGTGCGTTGTCCTTGGAAAGTCAAGGGCTCCCTGATGCGCTATCTAGTGGAGACTCACGCGGATCTTAATCTAGAGTTGGTCGATGGGGTGAAGGTGATTAATCCCCTTAATGATGACTGGGTATTGATTTTACCCGATGCTGGAGAACCTTTAGTGCATATCTATGCTAACAGTGAGCAGCGGGAATGGGTCGATCGGACAATTAAAGAATATCGTCATCGTGTGCAGTATTTCGTCGAACATTACCAGGGCGAAATAGTGATGATTTAGGATTTTTTTGCTCTATTAGCCCCGAAACTTGACTATGATGACTTTTTTGACCTAAAAGGTGGCGTAGCCCTGTAGATGCTCATTTTTCCCGCAAAAGGAAGGCGATTCGATCGGCCGCTGCCTCACCGGTGCGGATCGCTCCCTCAAAAAATCCCGGCCAGCGATCGGCCATTTCTGTGCCGGCCCAGTGAATCGGTCCGACGGGAGTAAAAAGAGCCTCGCCGAAACTTGTCCAGACTCCGGGGGGCATAAAAGCGGAATATGCGCCACCAGTCCAGGGATCCCCGGGCCAATCCACCTCATCATAACTGATCGGCAAAAGGGCCTCTTGACCGAAATAAATAGCTAAATCCGAGAGGACGGCGGCACGACGCGCCGGACTACTCATGGAGCGCCAACGACTATAGCGATCGCCAACCACAAAGGTGGCGATTACCCCGACGCCGGTTTCGGGATCGGAACTATCGGCACAGAGTTCCAACCATTGACAATTCCCTTGAGCAACTCCCGCTAGTCCCTGTTTTCGCCAGAAAGGTTGCTCATAGGAAATCAGGACTTTAGCGCAGCATCCCATCGGTACTCGTTGGGTTAGTTGTTCTCGCTGGGGTGGCAGCGGGGGATGATAAATAATGCGGCCAGCAAGATGGGGCGGCATGGCAATGATGGCAAATTGGGCGGTAAAAGTGTTCTGGCTGGTTTCTATGGTCACGCCGGCCGAGTCATAATTAAGGCGAAAAACCGGTTCCCCCAGTCGAATTCGCTCTCCTAATTCCGCCGCGATCTTGTCGGGAATTTGTCCGGCTCCGCCATGGATCAGTTCGGCTTCTGGATGTTCGGCCTGAGCGGCGCAATTTTGTCCCCAAAGAACGTGCAGCAGTGAGACTTGTTGGGGTTCGGCCGGCCCGAGAAACCCCACTGCACGGGCCATATAAGCAAAATACCATTGACCAAAATCTGTGCTTGTGTTTTCTTCAATCCACTGAGCAAAAGTTTTACTGTCTAGTTTTTTGGTGTGATCGTTGCTTTGGGGATAACCTGAAGGTAGGGTTTTGGCTAGTTCTTGAAAACGCGCCCATGCTGACATCGCATCTTGCCATTCTTCCGTGCCGATATCGGGTACTTCTCCCTCGTGGAAACCTTGAAAAAAACCATTGAATTCATAGCGTTTGTTGTTGAACACTAGGACGGTTTTTCCCTGATTGGGAGAGGGAAAACGACGTATTTTATACTCGTCGAGGAGGGCTAAAAAACGCTCTTGGGTTGGGCCCACCCACTGACCACCTCGATCGATCCACTGTCCGGAGGGGAGATATTGACCAGACATTCTGCCACCGTAACGATTTCGCGCTTCGATTACCAGAACTTGATGACCTCGCCTCTGGAGATTACGCGCGGCGATTAATCCTGCTAATCCCGCCCCAACAACGATACAATCATAGCTAGTCCACTGGAGATTTGTCATGATTTTAGCTCCACAGAGTATTTGATAATTAACAATTATTATTCTCCCCGATTTTTCCCTCAGTTTCTCTATCCATTGGCTCTTTTGATTAAATTATCTGCTGCTATCAATGTTTGATCTTCTTAGCGATCGCTTAAGCCAACACCTAGAACAAATTGTCCGAGAAAGAAACCCTTTTTTCTCTAGTCAAGGACATTTTTATGTGCGAGAATACCTGCGGCAAGAGTTAGGACAGTGGGGAAAGGTTGAATCACATTTTTTCTCATTTCAGGGAAAAGTTTACGAAAATTTAATCTTAGATTTGCCTAATAATAGTCAAAAACCTCCGATTTTAATTGGCGCTCATTATGACACGGTGCCGGGGTCGCCAGGGGCCGACGATAACGCCACGGGATTAGCGGTATTATTAGAATTAGCGAGGTTTTTTGGGGAGAATCAGGCTAATTATCCAATTCGTTTAATTGCCTTCGATCTAGAAGAATACGGATTGCTGGGGAGCATTGCATATTCGGAAAAATTAAAACAAACTAAGCAGGATTTAAGATTAATGTTATCCTTAGAAATGCTCGGTTACTGTGATAAAAATCCCCATTCTCAAAAATATCCAGCTTTTCTAGAACATTTTTACCCCAACACCGGGGATTTTATCGCTGGCTCTTCTAGGTTCTGTGTGAGCATGGTATAATGGTAACACAGAACAGGAGGTGGGTTATGTGGATAAATTTTGATCAACTCCTCGATTTACCAAATGTAACAGTGGTCAATTATCAAAAAATTGCTCAGACAATTTTCCTAAAGCTCGCTCTTTTAAATGAAACAATTGAATGTCCGAATTGCCATCAAATCTTGGACAGAATCAATCAGACAGAGTATAATCTAGTCAGAGATTTGTCAAGATTAGGCAATCCGGTATATTTAGAAGTACCACGCCGCACCCCCCCAACCCCCCCGACATCGGTAGGGTTGATTCATTTAAATTAAGTACAGCGGATTTTGAGTCAATAAATTTGACTGAAGATTCTCAAGTTTATCTTTTTCTAACCAAAAGAATCAGTCACAATAACTAATCTTTAATCCTCTGCCAAATTTATTATGAATAAATTGATAAAGCTTGTTCCCAAGCCAC
>NZ_JACJSW010000065.1:0-9372 GCF_014698375.1 Microcystis flos-aquae FACHB-1344
AATTCTTCCACAATAGCCAAAGCTTTTTCATTTTCTGCCTCTGTTTTAATAACTTTAGGTAAATGGCGAGCTAGTAATTCTTTGTATTTTTCTGGATTAAAAGTAAGGGTCATCGGTGTCAAGGAGATACATTTCAGGATTCGGATGCTTCCTCGGCTAACGGTTTTAGGGACTGACGGTACTCTTGACCAAACTGCATTGCCTCTTCGTAAGCCGGATCATCAGCAAAAGTGCCGACAATTTTTTCCCACCAGGGAGTTTCGCTGACAGTAGGTAGCAAACGCTTAAGCAGTGCTACTTCAGCTTCTAAAGTTGCTAGTCTTATCTCTAGATCAGTGCTTAACATGGTTGACATATCCTCCCATTCTGCTCTTGCTCGAAGGTTAGCTCTAAAACAAAATTTGTTTCAACGCCAGAAGCCATAAGATGAACTGATGAAACGTTTTCCATCGGTAATTCAGTTGCCTGTCATCGTCAGTTATTGACACTCCCGTTTGCTACTTTGTCCTTAGCTGCTATATTAACTGGTTAAACCGTGTTTTAGGGCAAAACGTACCAATTCCGTGCGACTATTAGTACCAGTCTTGCTAAATAAGCGACTGACGTATTTTTCTACGTTTCTGACGCTGGTTTCTAGACGACTGGCAATTTCTTTATTCATCAATCCCTCCGCTACTAAATCTAAAACGCTTTGTTCCCGGGGGGTAAGGTCAATTTTAATCGGGGGGGGAGTAGTAGTAAAAGTGTTCTGTTGTCCCACCTGCTGTTTTAATTCCCGGATATCTCGGGCAATTTCTTCTAATCTAGCGTTTTCGCTGGTGGCTTGCAGGGATTGACGACGGCGCTCGATTAAAGACTTGATTAATGCTTCTAATTCTTCGGGATCGAAAGGCTTGGATAAATAAGCATCACAACCGGCATTATAACCCTGAATGCGATCGCTCGTCATCCCCCTAGCAGTGAGAAAAACCACGGGAATTGTCTGAAAACGAGCATCTTCGCGCAATTTCTTCAGAAACTGATAGCCATCCACCTGCGGCATCATAATGTCGGAGATGACTAATTCCGGAATTTCTTGATTGAGTAAATCCCAGGCTTCGTTAGCATTACTAGCAGTTCTTACCTCGAAGTCATCCCCGTACTGTAGATATGCTTGCACAGATTCACGAACCCCCGGTTCGTCATCCACTAACAAAACTTTCGCAGGTGTGTCCATCAATTTCTCGCAGCGCTCGAATATTGTCCGAATCCTATCTTATCAGCTATCAGGAGCCGGTCGTCAGGAGACAGGAGTTAGGAGACAGGAGACAGGAGACAGGAGTTAGGAGTCAGTAGTCAGGAGACAGGAGATAGGAGTCAGGAGACAGGAGATTATTTTTATTTATTCTTCCCACACCCTACACCCCACACCCTACACCCCACACCCTACACCCCACACCCCACTTCCCCACTTCCCCACTTCCCAGATCATCCTCAAGATAGTGACGGTGAGTTAAACTAGCAGATAGAACTAAAAAGTTACAAAAATCACCTAGATTATTTTAGAATCCTTTCACCATTCTTAACAAATCCCGTGACCATTCTCTGCTGGCTCGATCGCATTAGTGCTTCTGATCGCCCCCTGGTGGGGGAAAAAGCTTTTATTGCCAGTGAATTACACCGGCGAGGATACCCAATTATCGGGGGATTTGCCATTTTTAACCGCATTTTTGCGGAATTTTTGGAAACTATCAACAATGCTGACTCTTTCTTGACTGATTTTCCGCAATCTTCCCTCTATTTAGACGTAGATAACGCAAAAGCTCTGCAATTAGTCGCCAAAGAGAGTCGGGGCGCCATTTTACAAGCGCAAATTCCTCCTCTCTGGTTAGAAGAACTAGAGGCGGCCGTGGCACAATTATCCATGGATACCCTAGTATGGCGCTTTTCCCTACCAGCTAATCTGGCTCGGCGAACTCTCGGTTTATTTTCCGCCCCAATCAGTGGAATTAAAGCAGATAATCTAGAAAATGCCCTAAAACAAGCTTGGGCGGAGTTATTCACCGCCAGAAGTCTATTTTATTGGCGAAAAGTGGGAATTGGTTTAGAAAAAATTCAATTATCTTTACTGGTACAACCGTTATTACCAGCCAATTGTGCGGGAAATGTGCTGATTAATGAGGATAACTGGCAAATTCAGGCGGTTTGGGGATTAGGACACAGTTTAGCTAATGGAGAAGTGGCACCGGATACCTACATTATCGATCGCTCCGGTCAATTACGCAGTCGGCAATTAGGCAATAAATCCCGCGCTTATTATCTCAATAGTGACAGTAATCTGCTCGCGCCACAATTATTAGCACCCAGTTTACAGGAAAGCTACTGTTTAGATAATTTCGCCCTCGATCGCCTTTGTCAACTGGTTCAATCTCTGCTGACGGAAAAACCGACGTTAACCAGCATAGAATGGCTGATGATGCTGGATGGTCAAATTTATATTCTTAGCTGTCACAGTCAGGAAATCACCGCTACTACCTGCCATTATCCCTTAAGAGGATTAGGGGCATCCCCGGGGTTGGCATCGGGAGTGGCAAAAGTGATCAGCAATTTCGACTCCCCAGAGGCAACTTTTCAGGATTGCATTCTGGTTACTACTAATTTACCTCCCCAAAAACTGCCCCATTTACGCCAAATTAGAGCAATGATCACGGAACAGGGGGGATTAACTAGCCATGGAGCCATTTTAGCCCGGGAATTAGCCATTCCTGCCGTTGTCGGGGTGAAAAATGCCACGGAAATTATCCGCTCAGGTGAGATAATTTTAGTAGATGGTACGAGGGGAATTATTTCTCTAGCATCTCAGGAACAGATTTCCTTACCCCCACCACCACCCAGAGAAACCGACGGGACGGCAATTGCTACCCGTTTGATGGTTAATCTCAGTCAAACTGAAAGTATTGCCGGAATCCAAGAACTGCCTATTGATGGGATCGGTTTATTGCGCTCAGAATGGATGATTTTAGAGTTACTTTCTCAGCGTAATCTAGAAGAATGGTTAACACCAGAGCATCAAGAAGCATTGATCGAGAGATTAAGTGATTTAATCGCACAATTTGCCCTTAGTATCCAGCCTAAGCCTTTATTTTACCGTTCTTTTGATGCTCAACATTCGGCTCAAGACAGTCGGGGAACCCATGGTTATATATTAGATCCGACTCTATTCGATCTGGAATTGCAAGCTTTACGACGGGTACAAACCACCAGCGCCACCAATATTAATTTACTGCTTCCCTTTGTCCGCGGGGTTGAAGAATTTATTTTTTGCCGGCAACGGGTACAATCGGCTTTACTCACTCAAGTCCCTTCTTTCCAATTGGGGATAATGGTGGAAGTACCCGGGGTAATCTTTCAATTGGGGGATTATGTGCAAGCGGGGGTACAATTAATCGCTATTGGTACTAATGATTTAACTCAATTACTTTTAGGTAGCGATCGAGAACATTTCTCAGAATATTTTAACGCCCGTCATCCCGCAGTCAGAGCGGCCTTAAAACAAATTATCACTCAAGCAAAAGTTTTACAGATTCCCTGTTCCGTTTGCGGCATGGCTATCGTCCAGTATCCTGAACTTATCGATGATCTGATTGCTTGGGGTGTGACTTCTCTTTCGGTGGATACAGAAGCAGTTTTAGCCACTAGAGAGGCAATTGTTCGCGCCGAAAGAAGATTTTTATTGGAAAATAGCAGATAACTTCCGAACTACCCCACTACCCCACTACCCCATCAACCCACTTCCCCACTACCCCACTTCCTAATTCATACTTTGTGCTTTTTGTCAAAAAAACTTTTTTTTTGCAATAAAACTACACAAAAAAAAGATCATCGTTGTGGGTGAAATTGACTCATTTACCTGTCTTAATGAGGATTACCTTCTAGGTGTGGCAAGGGTTTCAACCGTTGCTGCCCAAAAAAGCATAGAATACCCCACTATGAAATTCTATCAAATCGCTGTAACCATTGTAACATCGTTGTTAAATAAAAATCTTTCTCAATTAATTCTTAAGAATTTGTAAATATTGCGAAATGTTAATTTAAATATTCTCAAGTTGTTGGAGTTCATAGATAATTTTTGCTTATCTTTGAGCAACATTGGGTTAGAAGTCAGGAGACAGGAGACTCCGAGACAGGAGACAGGAGATTATTTTTATTTATTCTCCCCACTTCCCCACTTCCCCACTTCCCACTTCCCGCTCCGGCGCTCTTCTTAAACAGGATTTAGCATTAGATAAGGTTTGCTGAATAAATCTGAAAACTTTGTTGGGTAACACTTTTAGACTTTTTGTCAATCAAAAAGTACCAGATATGGGAGTGATCGGGGGGAAAATTCAGGGACTTTTTCCCTGAAAATTAGGTAATTGACCTCCTCAAAATCGGGAAAACCCTACACCCTACACCCTACACCCCACACCCCACACCCTGTCCCCTAATGCCTAGAGAATTTCAATAATTCCTTGACTGCCATCGAGACGAATTAATTGACCATCTTTTAACAATTTCATGGCATTATGCACATCCATAACCGCGGGAATTCCGTATTCTCTGGCAATAATAGCACCATGGGATAATTGTCCCCCCACCTCGGCAATAATTCCCACAGCCCGGGATAATAAAGGCGACCATCCTGAGTCAGTATAGGGAATAACGAGAATAGTATTGGGGGCAATTTCTAGATTTTGTAAGGTTGGCATAATTTTGACTCGTCCCTCCACTGTCCCCCCACTAGCGGCAATTCCCTGTAAGCGTTTTTTGGCAGTTAAATTTGAAACTAAAAATTCTCTTTTCGGGGGTTGTCCATAAACGATGTAGGGAATATCGGTTAATTGAGAGTTTTCTTGGAATTGTTGGCGACGCTGACGGATAATCTGGTTAAGATGGGCGATTTTATTATTCTGACCCAACTGGGTAACTTCTGAGTAATTTAGATAAAATATATCTCCCGTCTCCGATAATATTTGCTGCTGTAACCAGAGGGTTTCTAAAGCGAGAAAATGCCAGCGTAGGTGAGCTAAAAGACGGGAGTAAATTTCAGTAACCTGGTTTTTGATATTTAATCTTTTTTGGACATTGTGGGAAGATTTAACTTTTTTCTGGCTATTATTGCCCGGAATATCTAAGGGTAGTTGTAGCAGATATTGGGGATTTTCTCGCCATCTCGGTATGGAAATATCGGTTCCCACTTCGCTTAAATAACCGTAGGTTTCTAACCAGAGGGAAAAAGCTGAGTCAAAATCTCGATCGATCGTATTTTTTCTCAGTTCAGATAGCGATCGTATTGAGGCTATTTCTGGTGCTTGGGAGTTATCCAATCTCTCAAAAGGTACTTGCGAAATACTGCGACGCAAGGCGAAGCTAAGAGGGGCAAGAATACTATAATAGGTAGCTTTTTTTAAGACGGTTAAAATCTCCTCAATTTGCTCTAAAATCTCCCCTGAAGATAAAGCTTCTGGGGAAGTAGCGTTAATTTTTTTGAGCGTCGGGATAAAATAGTTTTTTTGATCTTGGCTAAAGTCTTTTTCTAACTGTAATTCCCGTCCTAAAAGTTTTAATAAACCAGGGGAATTAGCCAAGGTTGCCGTTAAAGGTGGTTGGGTAAACTTTGCCCCTTTAGTCAGGAATTCTAAGCTTTCTGGAGGTAATCCCATGCGACGGAAAATTGTTGCTAATAAAGAAGCATTAAAATAGGCTCTTTGATAGTGTAAAGTCGCTGTTTCATTGAAATCCAAATCGAGAGCTTTTTTGTCTAAAACTAACTGGAAAATATCTCCCCAAACTCCACAGGTTAAAGGACGATTAATTGACCAAGGCAAAGGACGAATTACCCCGGGGATAACTTCCGCTGCGATTTTTCTTGTCCAAATTGGCTGTAAATTAGTGATAGGACGGCACTGTAATAACCATAATTTTCGTCCGTCATGAGTCCATTCTATATCTTGGGGAATGCCATGATCAAGGTTTTCTAATTGCCGACAAAGATTAGCTACCTGTTGAATAATAGCCGGGGGAATATCTCCCTGTCCGATAATGATATTTTCTTCTAAATTAACTCGATAACTTTCGGGGGTGATTCTTCCCGATACAACTCTGGTGGCATCTCCGGGTAAAGCTTCAATAACCACATCTAAACTGAGAGGATTAATCGGATCGCGACTGAAGGCAACTCCCGAAAAAACTCCTCGAATTTGTTCTTGAATTAACACAGCCATGGCCGTGTTTTCTTGACCTCGATCGAGTCGATAATTAACAGCATTAGGACTATTATAGGAGGTTTGGCAACTTAAAATCGCCGCCGCTAAATTTTCTCGATCAACAACGTTAAGAATTGTGGTATATTGTCCCGCAGATGAAGCAGTTTCACTATCTTCTCCAATAGCGGAAGATCGCACGACTAAGGGATGATTAATATCAGGATGAAGAGATTCTATTAACGGTTGTGGATCATCCCCCGGTGGTAAAATCCAACCCCTAGGAATGGGATAACCGGCACGCTTAAGATAGGCTAAAGTGGCGGACTTTTGTCCCACTTTTGAAGCCACCAGATTGTCATCAAGGGTTTGGATCGATCGATCTCCACGAAAAAAACGAAACATAGTTTTTGATTCATTGTTAACACTTGCTTCGGGTAAGTCTAAATCGTCGGGTATTTTTTGAAAAATTGCCCCTAATAAACAGGCTAAAGCAATGGCAGTTATAATATAACCTGAATCGTGGGGACGGCGCAAGGTGAGAATTAAAGCTAATAAAAATAATCCTACCAATCTACCCGTAGATTTTTCTCGAAAAATAGTAAAGCTAATTACACTAATGATTGAGGTGAGAAAAACAGCGACAAAATCGTGAAACATTAATCCCCAGAAAACATTAGTAGTTCCTGCACCTTTTCCTAACCAATAGCGCCCCATGACTAAGGCAATTAAAGCTAATAATTCCCAAGGGGAGCCGGTGGGAAAAAATAAACGGGTTAGGAAAATAACGATAATTCCCTTGGCTGCTTCCGAAATTACCGCCAAAATTCCCACTAATTTACCCCCATGGTAAAAAGCGGCAGTTACACCGATATTACCAGTCCCTAATTGGGATAATTTACGTCCAGTTACGAGATAATTTATCCAATCGATCAGAGGCAATCCACCGATGATAGGACAGACTAAAAAAATAAATAGGGAACCCCAAATTTCTGTCATTATATTTTCTGGCTCTAAAAAATAGTTACTTCTCGGTGAAGTCCTGTCAGGTATCGGGATTAGAATAATTCCGTCCACACTCCCTTAAATCTTATATAGTATTTTAGCTCTACCAACCCACGACATTATTTATTTTAAATTTTACTTTATAAATACTTACAGCCTTTCTCGGACAGATGAGGTATAATGACAATAGTGATTGCAGCAATTACGGGTGTCTTTCTTGGAGACTGCCTTAAAAGCTTCTTCGAGAGCCTTGTCTAAGTCTCGATAATTTTTCGTTTGTAATTTTACCAAGATAGACTTGGCTTTTGGGCAAAAGTTTTCAAGAGTTTTCAATCGAGGTAAAGTCGAGAGAGTAAGACGGACTTCTTCGCTGACATGAATTTTATCACTCACCGTTCGCTCATTTCTGGAACCGAAAATTTGATAAATTGTCTCAAATGTAGTCTAGCAAAAGCATTGAGCGTTCTACCCGCATATTTATTAGTACAAAAAGACCATTTTGAGGTTAAGGAATCGCCACTGTTCTGCTTACCTTATTCGCTAAAAAGCATACAGGATAAAGGTTACGGCAATTTTAAAACCCTTACCTAAAAAAATTAAGCCAACAATGAGTTATAATTGATAGCAATTACACAAAATTATTATCTTGGAAATAAAATAAGACTAGGTTTATGCTGCTCGATCCTTTGGCAATGTCTTCAGTAGAACTAGATAATTTAAATCAACTTCCTGATTGTTCGGCCATATATTTTGCTATCGATTCTCAAAATAGAATTCTTTATATTGGTCAAGCAGTTAATCTTTTAAATCGCTGGAAAAATCATCATCGTATATATCAATTACAAGAAATTAATCAAGATTATCCTGTAAGAATAGCTTGGCAAGCTTGCAATAATGAAGAATTAAATGAAATTGAACTATATCTAATTAAACATTTTCAACCTTTGCTAAATAAAACAGAAGTTAAATCTCCACAAGTTGTACCATCAGAGTTAGTCTTCCGAAATTTTCTCAGGGAATTTTCTCGACGATTAATCATTATTGGGTTTAAACCACAAACTTCTCAAGAGCTACCACATATTCATTTGAAATATGACTGGACAGATTGTTCTCCGAAAGGGACAGCCGCAAAGATTAAAAATTTTATTCAAGAAAATAATAATATAAATACCAGTTTTAAGATTAGAAGAAAACCTTGGGGAAGAACAGGGGGCCAGAAGATTTTCAAATAGGCAGTCGCGCACAAAAAGCCCTAGCTCGTCAGAATCGTTCCTATAATAATCATTGGGAAATGGCTTGTAATGGAGTAATAATCTCTATCACCCCTACCGATAATTATAAACAGATTAAATCAATAACAAATTTTCAAAAACTTGCTGGGGTAAAAATGAGAACAATCCCAGAACATGATTTTAAGAGAATGTCTAATCAATATCCTTATGATTTTGCGGATTTATCCTGCTTTGTCGATGATTTAGTTCCGTTGCTTTGGATTGAAGGGTAATCTTGAATGGGTGCATCTCAATTTTGGAGAAATATCTATATTACATTATGGGCGCAAGCGTTCATTAGACCTCTTGCAAAAATTTTTTATGGTATAATGGAGGGTTTATCTATTTCGTCTTTGAACTTCTAAATTTATGATCTTTCCACCATTATTTTTCCACAGATACGGTTAATCAACTCTCAATACATTATTGGCACGACCAAGATATCTAGCTTGTTATTCTCAGCTAAATTAAAAGAATATAGTTAGTTTTTTGCTTAGGCTTTTGAACCTAAATCGTTATGGTAAATTCCAGCGATTAAATGACTTCTTAATCCAAATTTATATCGGCGATTTCGATAGGGGTAAGAGAGAATTTTGAAGATTTTTAAACAGCGATTAACATTTTCTACAGCTACTCTTATTCTCCCTAATTCCCGATTATATTTCCTCTGCTCCTCCGAGTAATTCTTTCCCCTTGGTTTCCTAATAGGAATCTCACTTAGTTCATGAATTTTTACAATTCCTTGGTAGCCTTTATCTGCTAATAATTTTATTGTTTTAGGTAATTTTACTTGACTTTTTGGGAATAATTTAAAATCGTGCATTCTTCCTTTTCCATGCCTTAAACACATTATCTTCTTCGTTTTTAAATCAATA
>NZ_JACJSW010000066.1:0-16895 GCF_014698375.1 Microcystis flos-aquae FACHB-1344
TACTTTGTTCGGTGCTAGACTGATATTTGAGTAAGCCAGACAGGAGCCAGAAAAAGATATTTATCAGAAAAGTCATGATCAAGCTAGAGGTTTAAAGACTGAGCGGGTTCCAATTATTTTTATTCATAAATATTTTACACAATTCATACCAGGTAAGCAAGAGGGCTACGCCACTACTACCAAATCATTACCCCCGAAAAACTTTTTCAGCAGACCCTAATTAGGGGTTGCTGAGCAGCATTTTGGGCGAACCCATCAGCCGGACCCGGATCACTTCCCCTCACCACCCCCGCCAAGATGACCGACTTATTTCTTTAATTTCTGTAATTTTTGGCTTTCACGGGGAAAACTAAAATTAAAATAGGGGGGAGTGCCTTAAAATTGCTGTTTTGACGTATAATCACCTCAATAAAATTTAGAAGCTCCTAGAGTTGATAGTTTTAAACATTTCTGAGAGGAAAATGTATTTATTATGAGTTCAATTATTGAAATCGGCGACCAAAAAATTAACCAGTCACAGGTCTTGCCTCTTTTGGCAAAATATGGTATGTTACCCCAGTTAATCCGGGAAGTAATTATCGAGCAAGCGATCGCCAATATCACCTGCAATCCCGAAGAAAGAAACGCCGCCTATTCCCGTTTCTATCAAAATAATCAAATTGCCAACGATGAACAAATGAAATCCTGGTTACGACAAAACGGGATGGATTCCGAACAACTAGAATATCTAATTCTGCGGGACATTAAATTGGAAACATTTAAACAGGAGACTTGGGATAACAAAGTAGAATCCTACTTCTTGCAAGTCAAAAATCAATTGGATAAGGTGGTTTATTCGCTGATTCGGACAAAAAATATCGGCATTGCCCAGGAAATATTTTTCCGGATACAGGATCGAGAAAATAGCTTCGCTGAACTAGCCAAAAAATACTCCCAAGGCTCAGAAGCGGAAACCGGAGGACTAATCGGACCGGTGGAACTGAGCGCCCCCCATCCCCAGATCGGGCAAATTCTCAAGGCAAGTAAACCGGGACAACTGTGGCCACCGACGCAAGTGGGAGAATGGGTGGTGATTGTGCGGCTGGAAAAATACTTATCCTGTGAACTGGATCCTCCCACCCGTCAACGCTTACGCAATGATTTATTCCAACAATGGTTAACGGCTCAAATGCAAACAGTGAAATTTATCTCCGAATCAAACCCAGTCAATAGCGAGCAGGGATCGATTATATAGCATTTCCTTGCAACACTGGGTAAACCTAGTCTTTTCGCCTAATTATTTGCCAACCTAGTCAATTTTCGCCTAGCCAATGAGTTATACCACTTTAGATTTTACCGCCTTTCTGGAGACCGTACAGCCCTTCGATCGCCTGCCCGTCGAGGTTAGACGTTCCCTCGGTCAGAAATTACAACCCCTTCGCTATGAGATGGGCAATGCGATCCTCAAGTGCGACCGCTTACCCTCCCACCTCGTCCTTCTCTACGAGGGAGAGGGCAGACTTTTGGGTTACGATGCTAGGGTAAACAATCCGCTGCCGGTCACTTTGGCTAAATTACAGCCGGGGGATTTATTCGGGTGGATCAGTCTTCTGCGCGCTACCCCCTGTGAAACGGTGATCGCTTCTTCGGAAGTCACGATCTGTTTAACCTTAAAACAAGAGGATTTTTGGTCTTTAATCAATAATTACCCCGAATTTAAGGAACATTTCTTTAAAGAAACCTCGATCGCTGAAGTTTATGCTCTCCTAGGCTCCTATCTTAATCAACAGGCCTGGGGTGGGGGGGACCTGAAAGAAATTGCTCAGGCTCTTTTAAACAAAGCTTGTGTGTCCTACAACCAGATTAACGATGATTATCTCTGGTTAGTCAGCGAAAATAGCGATAATTATCCTACTGGCACAGTTATCACCCAGAACAATCCGACTAACACCCGCTTATTAGGTCTTTCCTCCGACCAGTTAGAAGAATTCCTGACAGTTGCCACCGAAGCGACCGCGGAAACAGAAACGGATGATATCCTAGAAACCCAAGTCATCAAGGGAAATAAACCCACCCAGGTATTAGATATCCCTCAAGGCAAAATAAGCGACATCACCAGCGATATCGCCATTGAAAAAACTGTCGAGAAAAACCGCAAGTCATATCCTTTTTTCGGGGGAAAAACGGAACTAGAGGCGGTGAGTGCCTGTTTTCAGATGCTCTGCAAATATTTTAATATCCCCTTTCGCAAGGACGTGATCCAACGCATCCTAGGGGATCAACTGCAAAGAACCGGCAGCCTTTCCCTGCCCCTGTGTGGGGCTGTAGCCGAGGTAGTGGGACTCCATAGCCAATTAGTACCCCTAAATGCTTCTTCCTTGCCCAATATCAACCCTCCTGCCCTAATTCGCTGGCAAGACAGCATCGTTATCCTCTACGAAATTAATCAACGGGAAACCACGATCGCTGTTCCCCAAAGGGGGATAATTAAACGCAAAACCAGCGAATTTCTGGAATCTTGGGGCGAAAAAGGGGAAGTGATTCTGCTTAAACCCACCAAACACACCCAGCAACAGCGTTTTGGCTTATCATGGTTTTGGCCTTCTGTCAAGAAACATAAACGAGTCTTAATAGAAGTTTTTATCGCTTCTTTCTTCGTGCAGTTATTTGCCCTGGCCAATCCCTTGATGATTCAGGTGATCATCGATAAAGTGATCGTGCAGAATAGCCCGGAAACCTTGAATACCCTCGGGGTTTTCCTGTTAGTAATTGCCGTTTTTGAGGGAATTTTAACCTTTTTGAGAACATCCCTTTTTGTCGATACCACTAACCGCATCGACATGACCCTCGGTTCAGAAATTATCGATCACCTGCTGCGCTTACCCCTGAAATACTTTGAACGGCGGCCAGTGGGGGAAATTTCGACAAGAATCAACGAATTAGAGAATATTCGGCAATTTTTAACAGGTACAGCCCTAACGGTGGTATTAGATGCCATTTTCTCGGTTATATACATCGTGGTTATGTTGATCTATAGCCCGATTTTAACCTTCTGGGCCCTGGGAGTCGTGCCGATTTTAGTTCTCTCCACAGCTATTTTCGCACCGATCGTGCGGCGACAACTGCGAGCAAAAGCCGAACGAAACGCCGAAACCCAATCCTATCTCGTGGAGGTAATGACAGGAATTCAAACGGTGAAAGCACAGAATATCGAATTGCGTTCCCGTTGGCAGTGGCAAGAACGTTATGCGCGCTATGTGGCCGAAGGTTTTCAAACGGTAATGACCTCAACTTTGGCCGGTTCCTTTAGTCACTTCTTTAACCAATTATCGGGTTTATTAGTGCTTTGGGTGGGAGCAGCCCTGGTTTTAGACGGACAACTCACTCTTGGTCAATTAATCGCCTTCCGGATTATCGCTTCCTACGTTACCTCGCCGATTCTGCGTTTGACCCAACTCTGGCAAAACTTCCAAGAAACCGGCTTATCCCTGGAAAGATTAGCCGATATCGTCGATACTCCCCAAGAAGCGGAACTTGATCGCCAAAATATCCCCATGCCCTTAATTAAAGGCACTGTCACCTACGAAAACCTCGCTTTCCGCTTCAATCCCCACGGACCCCTGCAACTATACAACGTCAATTTAGAATTCCCCGCCGGTACTTTTGTCGCTTTGGTGGGGGAAAGTGGCGCCGGGAAAAGTACCATTACTAAATTGTTAGCCCGTCTCTACGAACCAGAATCGGGAAGGATTCTCATCGATGGCTACGATATCAACAAAGTGGAACTCTATTCCCTCCGTCGTCAAATCGGCATGGTTCCCCAAGAAACCCTATTATTTGACGGTACGGTACAGGAAAATATCGCCCTGACTAACCCCGATGCGACTGTGGAGGAAATTGTCTCGGCAGCGAAAACGGCGGCGGCCCACGAATTTATTATGACCCTGCCCAATGGCTATAATACCCGTGTCGGTGAACGGGGGGCATCCCTATCGGGGGGACAACGACAACGGGTTGCGATCGCTCGTTCCGTCCTGCAAAGACCGCAAATTCTCATTCTTGATGAGGCCACCAGCGCCCTCGACTATAACACCGAACGGCAAGTGTGTCTGAATCTCAAAGAAGCTTTCAAAGATCATACGGTCTTCTTTATTACCCATCGTTTAGCTTCGATCAAATCCGCCGATATTATTGTCATGATGGATAAAGGGACAGTAGCGGAGGAAGGCACCCACGAGGAATTAATGGCCAGAAAAGGCCTTTACTATACCCTCTATAAACAACAGGATTCGCAAATCTAGTCAGTCGGGAGACAGGGATTAGGTGATAGGGGATAGGGAAATGGGGAAATGGGGAAATGGGGAAATGGGGAAGTTTCAACTAATACCCCAAAACCCCCCGCAACGCGCACGCAGTGACCACCCCACACCCCACACCCAACACCCTACACCCTACACCCCACACCCCACACCCAACACCCTACCCCCACGAAAAACTTTTTCAGCAAACCCTAAATATAGGAGAATCTTCATGAACGGTAATTCTAACAACGGTCAAAACGGCAACGGCAATGGCAACGGCAACGGCAAAGGTAAAAGCGATGAACTGACCCAAGCGGGTAAAAACGTGGCTACTACCACGAAAAATAAAAGTATTACCCCTTCTTTACCCACTTTCAGCCCACCAGAACAATCGGTGATCCTGAAACAATCGCCCATTTGGTCGCGGACGATTATCTGGACATTAATGAGTGTCACCACTGCCGCTTTAATTTGGTCAGCACTCGCCAAAATCGAGCAGGTGGTCGGCGCTCAAGGACAACTTAAACCCCAGGGGAAAGTGCAAGAAGTACAAGCACCGGTGAATGGGGTAGTACAGGAAGTTAAAGTTAAAGACGGCGATCGAGTTAACAAAGGTGATGTACTGGTTTTAATGGATTCCAGTGCCTCGCAAGTGCAGTTAGAATCCTTGAGAACAATTCGCACCACTGCCGAGAAGGAAAATCAATTCTATCGTCTCCTAATGGCGCAGGATCTGACACCGGCACAAGTGGAGAGTTCGATCGCTCAATTAAAATTACCGAGTGAAATCGCCGATTTAGCCCGTAATCGTGCCGCTTTAGTGGCGGAAAATCAACTTTATCAAGCACAGGTCAGTGAAGGTGCTTCTAGCTCTGCTTTACAAGGGGAGCAATTAGCCCGTCTAGCGGCTGCCCGACGGGAGGCTAATTCTCGACAAGCGGCCGCTAGATTGGAAATGGAACAATTAGAAAAACAATTGGCCCAAACCAGGGTACAGTTGGCCGATGCCCGCTCGCAATTAATCAAAGATCGCTTAGTCTTAGAAGAAATTAAGACTCGTAATGCCAATTCGATGAAACAGGGCCAAGAAAGCTTGGATATCGAGCGTAATATTCTTAACGATATTGAACCCTTGGCAGAAGAAGGGGCGGTCGCCCGTTATCAGATTAATAAACAAAAACAATCGGTAACTGATCGCCAGAATGAATTACAGCAGCAAGAGGCTAACGGCGAAATCGATCGAGAAAAACAAGAGAAAGAAGTACAAACCCGCATCGCCGAAATTTCCCGCCTGGAACAGGAAGAAAAGCGTTATTCCCTGTTGATCTCCCAAGCGGGAGAAAAGCTGATTAACACCACGGTAATCACGGAAAAAGATGTGCGCGATAAAATGGCGGACAATTACAAACGGATCGCTGAAATCGATAGTCAGATCAGTCGCATTATCATTGATAACAACAAGCGCATTGCTGAGTTAGATAGTCAAATTAGTCAAGCACAACAGACCATTAAATATCAAAAAATTACCGCCCCGATCGATGGTGTGGTCTTTGATCTCAAGGCGCGGCCCGGGTTTGTTCCCCAACCGAGTCAAGCGGAAGCATTATTAAAACTTGTTCCCGATGGCTGTCCCACCCAGGTCAAAGATGCCGCTAAAGGTTGTTTAGTGGCAGAGGTGGATGTGACTAACCAAGACATCGGTTTTGTGCGCGTGGGACAAAAGGCCGATATTCGCATTGATTCCTTTTCTTACAGTGAATACGGCGATATTAAGGGAGAAGTAATCTCGATCGGTTCCGATGCTTTACCTCCCGACGAAAATCACCGTTTTTATCGGTTCCCCGTCCGGGTAAGCTTGAACAGTCAAGAGTTAGTTTTGAAAGATAAATCCACTCTGCCGCTGCAATCGGGGATGTCCGTGAGCGTTAACATCAAAGTCAATGAAAATCGCACTGTTTTGGGACTATTTACCGATATGTTCAATAAACAGGTGGATACTCTCAAACAAGTCCGTTAAGCGAAAAAATTCGGGGGTACATCCTGCCAACGGCCTGATCCGATCGCACTAATCGCTTCCGAGAGGTTAACTGCACCGGTATAAAGGGCGCGGCCCACGATTACTCCCGTTACTCCTAAAGGCTCCAAAGACAATAAACTCAGTAGGTCCGTCAGGGAACTAATGCCCCCAGAGGCGATCACGGGAATTTCGACAGATTCGGCTAATTCTCGCAAAGCCGCCAGATTAGGGCCGGAAAGGGTGCCATCTCGATGAATATCAGTGTATATAATCGTACTGGCTCCTCTTTTTGCCATATCTTGACCAAGAGCGATCGCATCTACCGCAGAAGTTTCTAACCAACCCCTGGTGGCAACTTTGCCATCGCGAGCATCAATACCGACAATTATTTGCCCCGGAAAGCTTTGACAAAGTTCGCTGACTAATTCGGGCTTTTCTACGGCTACTGTCCCTAAAATCGCCTTTTCTACCCCGATTTTTAGGAGATTACTCACCGTTTCTAGATCTCGCAGTCCACCCCCCACCTGTACGGGAATGGCAATATCATTAAGAATTGTTTCAATAGTTGACAAATTAACCGATTTACCCTCTTTGGCTCCATCCAAATCAACTAAATGTAATCTGGTTGCCCCCTGATTGACCCATTCTCGCGCCACTATTGCGGGATTATCGTTAAAAACCTGCGATTGTTGGTAATCTCCCTGATAAAGTCGCACACATTTGCCATCGAGAATATCAATAGCGGGGATAACTTCCATGTTTTTCTCAATATCTAACTAAGGAGCGTTTTTTATTATATAGTACCAGCCGTCAGCCCTGAATCAGTGATCAGTGATCAGTGATCAGTTTTGAGTCTGACAGGGGAACAAACCCTCTCAAAGCATTGTCCACAAAGGTTTTGAGGCTCCTCAGTTACAAACAGATACATCGCTTTCAGCCAAAAAGCTAAGGAGAGAATCAGGGATTTAGGCGAGCTTACTAGAAATCTTTGTCAACAACGGGGGGTGAGCTGCATCGAACTTTTTCGCTCGAACACCCCAAAAAGCCTGTGCTGTAAGGAGTTCAGCCAGCTTGTCCCCCTGTCAGGTTTTGAGTATTAAGTGAGCAGTATGTATTAAGTGTGCATCATCAAATGGCAGTAACAGTGCTGTCTTTTCACTGATTACTGTTTACTGATCACTGATTACTGATTGATTATCGATTCCTAGGGGAAAAAATTCTTCTAGAATGATAAGTACATATACGAGAGGAATTATACTTATGTCTGCTGGGAAGTTTCAAACAGCCGCTTCATTATCCGATCGAGAGCTAGAAATACTCGATTTAGTGGCTAATGGTTTAACTAATCAAGAAATCTCGGAAAAGCTAGAGATTAGTAAGCGTACCGTTGATAATCATATTAGTAATATCTTGACAAAAACAAAAACCGATAATCGAGTGGAATTGGTGCGTTGGGCATTGCATTGGGGTAAAGTTTGTCTTGATGATATTAATTGTTGTATCCTTCCTTCCCCAGCGCCGACTGATGATCAGGTTTCCTAAACTTCTGGGACTTTTGCTTGCGGTTAATATCATCAGTCTGGGGGGATGTAGTGATGCGGGTTTTGTCACCCCTCCCCAACAGCTTTTAGGAAATACTTTAAATACCCCTTCCTCGGAAGATAATCCCCGTTTTAACTACGATGGTCGTTATCTGGTTTTTGCCTCCGATCGCAGGGGTCAACGAACGATTTATTTATTCGATCGAGTGGCTAATCGTTTAGTTCCCCTACCGGGGTTAAATCAAGCAAAAACCTATCAAGATCAACCGGATATTAGTGCCGATGGTCGCTATATTGTTTATGTGTCGGAACAGTCCGGTAAACCCGATATATATATTTATGATCGACAAACCCTGCAAGCAAAAAATATCACCGAAAATATTTTAGGAGAAGTGCGTCGTCCGACGATTAGTGGTAACGGTCGTTTTATTGCTTTTGAAAGTAATCGTTTCGGTCAATGGAATCTGGAAATATTCGATCGAGGTGGCGAAATTTCTCCTTCTTTACCCCCGATCAATTCTTCCCCGTCCCGATAGTATTGGGGGAGAAGGGAGAAGGGTGTGGGGTGTGGGAAGATGGGAGATGGGAGAGGAGAATATCCACACGCCCCTGAATCCCTCCACGCTTACTTTTTGCTCCGTCTCGACTCTTTCTTTTTCCTCGTCCAGCCGCGTAGGTATTCTTGATACTTTCCACAGTCAAGGGTAGTTATGATCGATCATTCATTTGATAGATGGTTTCGTGACTGAGAGATTCTTGACTGGCTCTTTTCAGACGACCTGCTATTTGTTCGGGACTATGATAATCTTTCAGTCCTTTTTTCACCAACTCTAAGGCCGACTCGCTGACATTTTTAAAGGGTTGTTTGGCATTTTTTCGGCGCGTCTCGCTTTCAGCTTGTGCTGTGTCAGGTAGATAGCAGCCGAGGGAACTTTGATTCCTTCTTAATTCTCGTGATATCGTGCTTTGATGACATCCGAGCCAGACGGCCATTTGCCGTTGAGATAAATTTCCCTCTTGACTAAGTTGGTAGAGCAAGTTTCTTGGTTCTATGTTAAGATGTTTTCGGCTCATTTTTGGGTCTGATTTGTTGTTGTTAATGATCAGACAGTACCTGATGAGCCTTTCTTTGTCAACTCTTGAGGTTGATGCGTTTCATTTTTGAATTGGCGGAGCCTTTCTTTGTCAACTCTTGAGGTTGATGCGTTTCATTTTTGAATTGACGATTTTTATGACAGAAAACAATGTAGTGCTATACGTTCTTTAAGCATTGAAACAGGAGGGTATTGAACATATTTTCTTGGTTCCTGGCAGCAGTATTGACCCTTTCGTCGAGCATTGTCCGAACAACATGACGGCAGTTGTGGCGGCTTATGAAGGAGGGGTGGCTTTTATAGCTGACGGTTATGCCAGAGCGAGGCAAGGATTTGGTGTTTGTATTGGACTCGGTGGGCCAGGTGTGACCAACAGGGTGACGGCGATCGCAGCTGCGTTGACCAATAACTAGCTAGGGGACGAATTTACCGAAAAATTGGGTTTAAAGCCGCGCCCTTTTAGGGCGACTTGATAGGATGTATGCTATTAAGAATAGGGGGCCGGGTAAGCAACCGCTTAAAAAACCCAGTCATCAACCGATGAACGCACCTTAAAAACTAGAGTTATGGGGTTCTATAGGGAAATGATCCTATAGGTAAAAATTCTCAGCACCAAGTACCAGAGAAACCAAGTATTTTAGAGGTTTTGAACTGTATCGTAGGGGACCCCGAAAACAGGCTTCTGTAAGGTCGCGAAAGTCTGAGGAGAGAACCACCTCTGAGTTGGATTTCGCCAGGAATCTAATTCAAGTGGACTCGTTGAGCCATAAATTCACAGCAGTGATGCGAGAAGAATCCACGTCCGTTTACGGCGTGGGGTATGTCAAAACCACAAGACACCACCTTGGCAATAAAGTGTATAAGTTAATTTGGGCTGCAACTATAGGATAATTAGTTTGATCGGAAAATATGCCTAAGACTGTACAATTTACTTGACTTGTACTCAGCCTAAAACGTAGGTTGGGTTGAAGCATGGAACCCAACGCCCGCATGGGTTACGCTACCGCTAACCCATCCGACAAATAATTGTGCCTCCCTACTTATTTTCTAGATATAGGTTTAAAAAAAGAGAAAATTACTTTTTTTTTAAACTTATTTAATGCCTCTGGCTATTTGATACCCCCTAAAGATATACTTTGGAGAAATTTTATGAAAGGAAAAAAAGTTCTCACGGTCGTTTTTGCAACTACGAAGCATATCCCTGCGAATGAGGTTACTGTTTCTTGTGAAGAATCGTTGTCTTCAAAGAGACCAATCAGGGGGGAGTATACTAACCATGAATGGCAGTACCGCATTTCTTTACCTTCGGATGCGGATAAGGCTACTCTTTGCTTCCATGTTAATGAGGATATTACGATGGAGCAGAATCCGATTGTCGTTTCTTACGATAATTCGCAAAAAGTCAAGTTTACGGATCAAAATATTTCATTTCCCAGCTATAAAAAGAGGTATCTCCACGCTGTCGAAAACTTACTTAATGAAGAAACAGACTTTTCCCGTCGATATGTGCCTAGCAATTTAGATACCGATCAGAAATATGATGTCATCGTCATTGGTTCTGGGATGGGGGGTGGAATCGTTGCCGATCAACTATCGGATTTTGGCTTGTCAGTCCTCGTATTAGAAGCTGGATCAGTTCATTTACCTTCTCATATTGGCAATACACCTATTCCCGCTTCGGAGGTGGATGTCAGAAAATCGGTAGCATACGACAACGCACCAGGATCAGTACTGAAAAAAGATGTACACCTGAACTTGGGAGGGCGATCGATATATTGGTCAGCTCTGATTCCCCGGATGAACAAATGGGACTTTGAACAGTGGGATAAAGAGATTGTTGACTACCTAAAACTGGGTGGATATATAAAAGCGGAAAGGCTTTTCCGAAAGAGAACTGAATACAACAACTACGAAAAAGTCTTTCGGGCTCGTCTGGAAGAGGAACTGCCAGATTATGATGTGCAGCACCTACCTCGAAGTTTCCATCAAGAAATGTCATGGATTACAAAGCGTCAAGGTAATCCAGATGAGCGCCCAAGGGGTTACTTCTCCACCGCAGCTCTATTACTCAACTCTGTCAGTTATCCAAAGATGAAGACTGGCGGAGAAAATATTACCATCAATCTCAATCACTTAGTTACCCACCTTGAATGGGAAGGACACAGGGTAACTAAGGTATGTTGTGAAGATCTCATCAATCACTGCAAACGAAGCTATCGAGGAAAGGTCATTGTTTTAGCGGCTGGAGCCACAGAAAGTCCCTGTATTGCTCTTAAAAGTGATCTGTCCGATAAAAGCGGAAAAATCGGTATTGGTCTTACTGATCACCAGGCAGCAGAACAATCTTTTGTCATCCCACAGATGGGAATGAAGACATTGATCACTGCAAAAGACCAAGTTAAAATTCTTATTCTGCCCAACCATGACTTAGAAAAGGAAAATAATCATTTTAGTTGTGAGCTTGCGATTAACCCTCGGATTTGGGAGCCTCGCTATGAGGATGATGATTTATTCCGAGAGGAGTTTGAAAATGATGATCGCATTACTGCTAAAATCAAGTTTCTTTTTCCCAGAAAGCTGAACGATTCTAACTGGGTCAAGCTTGGTGATATTCGCCCCAAGGTCTATGTAGCACCGATGGAGGATCGTCCCCTAGAAGTGGAAGCAAATGCCTTGAAGAAAAAAGTGTTTGAATTTTTGGGCGTTGATCTCTCTGAGGTAGAAAAGCCTCTTCAATATCGAGAAGAATCCGAGACCTACCACACTGGTGGCTCTCTACGGCTAGGGAAACTCGGCGAAAGTGTTGTTGATAAGCACCTAAAATTTCACGAGTATGATAATCTGTACTGCTGTGATCTGTCGGTCTTCCCGCACATTCCCACAGCAAATCCTTCGCTTACGTTGGGTGCTCTAGCCCTCAGACTGGCCGAGCATATCAATGAAGTGCATAAGTCAAAATAGCTTACAACTATTTAGAATCAGCAAGGTTAGCCTAATCATAGATATCCTGTTGCTAAAAATAGATAAGGAACAATATTCATCAATCTTGAGGTAATTCCTAATGAAATTTGCCGATCAGAATCTAGCCAAACCGCGACCAGGTAGTCTAAACGATTTTTCTTTACCTCGCCGTGAGAGTTATTACCCTTCCTCTGCGGATTGGAGAAATGAAGTGCTTTATTTTCTCTTGCCTGATCGTTTTAGTGATGGGAAAGAAAACACACGTCCTCTGCTGAATCGTCAACAACTGAATCAGTCTCGACCTAATCTGCCAAATGGACAGTCTTGGCGATTTGATAAATGGGCAGAGTCAGGCGGCGATCGCTGGCAGGGAGGAACGCTTAAAGGATTAGAGTCGAAGCTAGATTATCTAAACCAACTAGGGGTAACAACAATCTGGATAGGACCCATCTTTCAGCAACGGGGTCACTTGAATACCTATCACGGTTATGGTATTCAGGATTTTTTAGAGGTTGATCCTCGCTTTGGGACTCGCCAGGAGCTGGTTGGTCTGGTCAATCAAGCCCACAAGAAGGGATTACGCATTATCCTCGATATCATTTTTAACCATTCCGGATATAACTGGGACTATGCTCCGGGTACTCCTAGGGGAGAACAGAAACCTCCCTATACGTCGAGTTGGTATCAGTTTGGCTCATGGCTAGGTGATCAGGGACAAATCATTGCAGGGAAGCCTCGAACTAACGCGGACGGGGTTTGGCCGAGCGAACTCCAGGAAGCAGATTGCTATAGTCGGGCTGGCTATAGCGAGGAAGGCCTGGGGCGGGGAGATTTGGAGGATCCCAATGCCGAATTCCGGCGTTCAGATTTTATTAATTTGCGTGATTTCCAGTTAGACTATCCTCATCTTTTAGACAACTTAGCCCGGTGTTACAAATACTGGATCGCGTTGACAGACTGCGATGGCTTTCGGATTGATACGCTCAAGCATGTGACCTATGATCAAGCTCGAAATTTTTGTGGAACGATTAAGGAGTTTGCGGCTAATTTGGGCAAGAGTGACTTCTTTTTAGTGGGAGAAATAGCAGGCGGAGACTATAACCAAGACCGCTATCTAGATATAGTAGGGCAGAACTTAAATGCTGCCTTGGATATTGGCGAGATGCGGGGGAATCTTAATCAGGTTGCCAAAGGGCTGATAGACCCAAGAGCTTACTTTAACGGGTTTGATCCAGGGAATGCGGTAATGGGATCACACCGGAACCTCGGACGGCGGCATGTTTCAATTTTGGACGATCACGATCATGTATTTGGTGAAAAAATCCGCTTTTCCAGCGAAGCTGCATCAGATCATCAGGTCGTTGCTGGGGTGGCATTGCAACTGTTCACATTGGGGATTCCCTGCATTTACGCTGGAACAGAGCAGGCATTGGCAGGGCCAGAAACGGCTGAACGGAAGTGGTTATCCGACTGGAAGAAATGCGATCGCTATTTGCGAGAGGCCATGTTTGGTCCAGAGCATCCCCGGCAATTCGGCGTGGCGGGCCTGCAATCCGTTGATCAAAACTTACCTGGCTTTGGGCCATTTGGGACAGCAGGTGCTCATTGTTTTGATTCCAATCATCCAGCCTATGTCCGGATTGGAGCTATGGCGGCAATCCGTAAACAGTTTCCAGTGCTGCGCTTAGGACGGCAATATTTACGACCAACCGCCATCCCTTTTCTGAACTTACCCTTTGGCGATCACGGACGGAGTGGAGAAATTATCGGTTGGTCACGGGTTTTAGATGACGAAGAAGCACTTTGTGCGCTAAACAGTCATGGAACGGATAATCGAGGAGCGAAAGTGTTGGTGGATGCCAATCTCAACCCAATCGGAAGCACTATGACAGTGGTTTTGAATACGGCTGAAGCGGCGGTTCCGGGTTACACGGGTCCTCATAAAGTGGGATCAACAGTCCCGGTACAACGACAAGATAAAATTGCCTACGTTGAAATTCAACCGATTCCAGCATCGGAATTTTTGATTTTGATAAATCAACCATAGTTCCTGTACTCATTAGACCTCTTGCATAAATCCGAAAACAAACGATAGAAACAATAATGGGAGGGACTTTCAGTTAATTATTTATTAGTAGTTGATAATCTTCAAAAATGTTGCTGTACAAGGATCGACTTAAGACTTTTGCAAGAGGTCTATTAAACCCAGGTCTATTTGGCACGCCCAGTTGTAATACTGGATCACGGGTTTCAGGGTTGTCATTTCAGAAAGGTTTAATGGCTAGGGCGATCGCTTTGATGCTGAGTGATTCAATCACAAAGATGGCGATCGCTTTCATTCACGTTGGGATTCGTTTTCAAATAATCATGTACCCAATTGCAACCGTACATCAAGGGATTAAGCGTAAGAACCTGCTCCTTATTCCACAAAATGACAGTTTTGTCTTCATTGGCTGAGGCAATGGTTTGACCATCGGGACTGAAGGCGATGCCCCAAAAGCGATCGCTATAGCCATTCAGAGTCGTCAACAAAGTACCATCCGGTTTCCAAAGCTTGATCGTCTTGTCCCAGCTTGCTGAGGCAATGGTCTGACCATCGGGACTGAAAGCGACTGAATAAACGACAGCACCATGACCTTTGAGAGTCGTCAATAAAGTGCCATCCGGTTTCCAAAGCTCGATCGTGTTATCTGCACTTGCCGAGGCAATCGTCTGACCATCAGGACTAAATGCTACTGAGTAAATCTGAGCAGTATGTCCTGTCAGTGTCCTCAGTAAAACAGGTATCTGCGCTGGCTTCACTCTCCAGAGTTTAACGGTATTGTCTGCGCTTGCGGAAGCTAGGGTTTTGCTGTCAGGGCTGAATGCCACACCAAAAATTGCCCCTTGATGTCCTCTCAGGGTAGCGAGGAGTTGAGGCGTTTTTTGCCCTACATTCCAGAGCTTAACGGTATTATCCCAGGCTGCGGAGGCAACTGTCTGACCGTCGGGACTAAAGGCAACTCCCCAAACCACTGCTTGATGTCCTCTCAGGGTGGCCAGGAGTTGAGGCTTTCTTGGCCCTAAGTTCCAGAGTTTGACGGTATTATCTGCACTTACCGATGCCAACCTTTGACCATCGGGACTGAAGGCGACTCCATAAACTTGAGCGGTATGTCCGACCAAGGACGCAATCAAAGTACCGTCTCGCTTCCAAAGCCTAATCTTTTTGTCATCACTAGCTGAAGCAATGGTCTTACCATCGGGGCTGAAGGCCACTCCAATTACGACCGCAGTATGTCCTGCCAACCTTGTCATCAAGGGGCTTTTCAGCCGCCAAAGCTTGACCGTTTTGTCACCACTGGCCGAGGCAAGGTTTTCCCCATCGGAACTGAAGGCTACTCCCCAAACGCGATCGCTATGTCCGTTGAGAGTCGTGATCGGAGTGCCGTCTCGTTTCCAGAGCTTAACAGTCTTGTCCCAACTGCCTGATGCGAGAGTCTGACTGTCAGGGCTGAAGGCCACTCCATAAACCACTTCACTATGTCCTGTGAGGGTTGTCAGTAGAGTCGGCATTTTCCCCGTTTCTAGTTTCCAGAGTTTGATCGTTTTGTCCCAACTGGCTGAAGCTAGGAGCTGCCCATCGGGACTGAACGCTACTCCATTCACAATATCAGTGTGACCTTTGAGAGTCGTAATTAAAGTGCCATCTCGCTTCCAAAGTTTTACTGTCTTATCGTCACTGGCTGAAGCCAGCATTTGACCATCAGGGCTGAACGCTACACCGTTCACAACATCAGAGTGACCCGCGAGAGTCGTAATCAAAGTGCCATCCCGCTTCCAGAGTTTAACCATCTTATCGTCACTGGCTGAAGCCAGCATTTGACCATCGGGACTAAACGCCACTCCTCTCACATCATGATGATGTCCAACAAGGGTCGTTATTAGAATAGGTATCTTGCCTGCTTCTATCCTCCAAAGTTTGATGGTTTTATCTTTGCTAGCGGACGCGATTGTCTGACCATCGGGACTGAACACAGCTTGCCAAATTTTATCGCTGTGTCCGTTGAGGGTGGCGATTATAGTACCATCTTGCTTCCAGAGCTTGATAGTTTTATCGCCAGCAGCCGAGGCGATCGTGTTACCATCTGGGCTGAAGGCGACGCTTTTAACTTCATCACCATGGACTAACAAACGATTGTATTCAAGAACGCCATAAACTGCCTGCCGTAAGACGGAATCTACCTGAGTTTTAGTCTCAGCGTCTGTTCCTCCTGTCCTGGATAATTTTTGCCAGGCCCGAATGGCCTCAATCAACGCATCTAACTTATTATTGGAGACAAAAAGTGCTTCTGAGGACGCAGTGATGGCTTGGATCTCGCTACGCGCTGAATTCTGCCATTGCCCCCAAGCGACTCCTGCTAAGATTAAGGCCCCTAGCAAGCCACCTGTGAGTCCTGAGATCGTTAACTTTCGCCTGCGCTTTTGGGATTTCAGGTCGCGATCGCGCAGTGCCACACTTTGCTCAATCAATTCGCAATCGCTCGAACTCAGTTCATCAGCTCGATTCAGATACCAATATTCTGCATCGGTCAGAGGTTTACCCCGCAACAATGCCCCTTCATCCTGATGGCTGCGCTCCCACTGGTAGCGGTTTGCCCGCAGTTGCTCTTGCCAGAGGCGAAACTCTCGATCGAGCAGCATCCAATTCCTGAGTCGTTTCCAGCCCCCAATTAATGCCTCGTGAACAATTTCTACGGTTTCTTCTCCTGTAGAATCGTTGCGGTTGGTCACCACTAAGCGAGAGGAGGCTAAACGCGCCACCAAGTCCCAGTTTTCCGGCTGCACGTCTTCCTGTGTAGCAGTACGCCGGCTATCGTCTGTCCCGGCACCGGGCTGCACTAATTGGATATACTTTGCACGGCTACAACTTGCATTTTTTACTCAAGGACAATAATATAGTTTAAGAGTCATAATTAGAAGCAAAGCACTCATTAAAAACATGATTAACCTAGAATTCACG